>JAMCYB010000001.1 GCA_023474385.1 Candidatus Martarchaeota archaeon
AACTACGGCTCGCGCCATACATTATACGGCAGGATATCGGCAGGTAGCAGGGACACGCGCGAATTGGAGGACGACATCAGAAGGTATCTGTTCAGCCATTTCTACCCTCAGGTTACCGAACTGATGGACAGGGGCGCAGGGATGGTTGTCAAATCGTATGAAGATAATGGAGTCGTAGAGGTCAGCATGCAGCGCGTGCCCATACTCGATGCGCCGAAGGCGAAGATGCTCATGATGGAGCTTTTGGATTCTTTCGAGAGCAAGAGCGAGTAGCACTGATGCGCCGAACCGCGCATTGGACAGGCTTTTAGCACAAAAGATTTAAATATCAGTTCATTCATAGAACCTTTGTAAAATAATGTTAAAGCATAGACAGGGTATGGTGCGGAAATGCAAATGAAAATGCTGCTGTGGAAGTCTTATTCTAACAGGTTTAGCGGCAGCATGGTCATAAAGAAGTCAAATATGATAACACCATACTGCCATCCTGTCGCGTAAATCACGTCCTTTAAAAAATTAGGTGGTTTATGTGGCAAGGATGGTATACTATAGTGTAAGTGCTGAAAGGTCCAGGCTTATCCGGCGCGAGCAGCTGATACTGCTTGAGATAGGCAGGGATGAAATAGACAGCGCTTCGGCTTTCGTCGAGTATTTAGGAAGCGAGTACGGCTTCTCTAAGAGCTCTGTCTGGTACAACCTGAACAAGCTCAAGGAGAAGGGACTGCTGGACTTCGCGAGCAAGGAGAGCGTGGGCAAGCCGCTGATGCTTACCCCGGTAGGGCTGGCGGAGCTGGGCAGGCTTGAGCCATCAAGGAACAAGATTGCGGCTGGCTTCAGCGAGCCGCTGATGCACTCAGAAGTCAGATTGACGGGCTATGGGGTTGTTGGGAACATGCAAGGATTCGCAGGAAGTGGAGGTGAAATGTAGGATGCCTCGGGTGGGGACCGGCCGGAGCCGGTCCCTGTTGGTGATTTAATGAACTTTTCGATGACATTTTCGGATATAGTAGGGCTGAAATCGGCTAGCGCCGAGGAGAACGCAAGAGCATCAGTGACAAGAGCCATATACGATGCCATAAGATACGACAGCGAATTCAGAAATGGCTCTTTCGCTATGCTAAATGAGAAGCGCTATGAAGAGTTGCGGCTTGCAATCATGGACCTATTGGCAAATGAAACTGCGCGCCTGCTCTCTGACGCGGCGGGCTATGTTAATGAGCCATGTAGCGAGGGCGAGGGTCTAGCTAGGGAGCTCGATGCATTGATGTCTGCACAGGCGGCAGGAGAAGGCGCAGGGAATCTGGCTTCCGCCTTCGGCTTGCTCGATGACGACAGTCTGGATCTGATAGCGTGCTACCGTGAGGCCTACTCGAGGTTTGATATGGAGATGGACCTGTACAGGGAGCTGAAGAGGGAAAGCGGCATCAGCGCGCGCCCTCGGATTTCAGAAGCTTGAGCTTGGCCTTGCTTCCTCCCCGAGCGGAGTAGTTGCCGATCGATCCGTCGCCCCTTATCACGCGGTGGCACGGGACGAATGGCGCGAAGGGGTTCTTGCGCAGTACCGTACCTACGGCCCTGTATGCCTTTGGATGGCCTATGCGTTCCGCTATCTGCTTGTATGTGGCAGTATTGCCTTTAGGTATGCGCCTGACTTCTAGCAGCACCGCTTTCTGAAAACTGGTCATACCGAGCTTGTTCATTGCAGCATTCAGTTTGGGCAGGCTGCGCACGCTTACGCTTACAGGAATATTGCTTGCTCCCATGCAAATGCACGCCATCTATTTATCAATCAGTTTATATTTATTTATTTCATATTATAGCGTGTGGTACCATGGCTAAAAAGACCAGCGACAGGAGCAAGCTAAAAGTCTGGCTCGACGGCAGGGTTATTGATTACAGCAAAGCCGTCGTGCCGATATTGACGCACTCGCTGCAATACGGCAGCGGCATATTCGAGGGCATAAGGAGCTACGAGACGGATAGGGGTGCAGCAATATTCAGGCTGCATGAACACGTCAAGCGCTTCATGAACAGCATGAAGATATATTCGATGAAGAGCCCTTATGGCAGCAGCGCTGTAGAGGATGCGATAAAAAAGGTGGTCAAAGCGAACCGCCTCAAATCAAGCTACATAAGGCCATTCGCCTTCTATAACGACGATAGCATAGGCGTGAACCCTTCAGGCAAGAGGATAAGCATATATGTGGCGGCAATGCCATTTGGATCCTACTTCGGCACTGGCAAGGACAGAGGCATAAGGTGCAAGGTGTCGTCATGGCACAGAATAAGCTCAAGCACACTGCCAGTCCAGGCCAAGGCGAGCGGCAACTACCTGAATTCAATAATCGCGGGCAACGATGCCAATGCATCGGGCTTCGACGAGGCTATACTTGTATCTGATGGGGGACTCGTTACTGAGGGGCCGGGCGAAAACATATTCATGGTCAAGGACAACACGCTGGTAACTCCAAGCAAGGAGTCGGACATATTGCTGGGCATAACTAGGTATTCGCTGCTTGAGGTAGCTTCTAGCATGGGCTTTACCACAGAGGAGAGGCTGGTAAAACGCGAGGAACTCTACACCGCTGACGAACTGTTCTTCGCAGGCACTGCAGCGGAGATAACGCCAATAGTGAACGTTGACGGAATAGATGTTAGCAAAGGCATTGGCCCGATAACAAAGACGCTGGCTGACAGGTACAGCAGCATAGTGCATGGAAAGGACGATGAATTCAAAGGCTGGCTAACATATGTATGAATTGATAGGATGATTCTTTGCGGAAAAGGGCAACACATAATGCAAGGAGAAGCAGCATGCGCCGCGAAGAGAGGAAGGCGGAGCACAGGCTGAGGAACGTCGGCATACCTGCGCTTCTCGCCGCGTTGAGCATGCTTGTTGTAGCATACTCGCTGCATTACATGAACTTCGACATAGCGCACGGCAATGCTTCTGGCATACTCATATTCGCTTCCATGGGCGCGAGCGCTTTCATACTCTTCATGACACCCAGGTCGAAGGCTGCGCATATTTCGAAATTCGCAAAGAGCTACGTCTGCGCTGGATTGATAGGCTACTTTGGTTTCGTCATGAGGCCTTTCACAGGCATATATGTATCGCTCACCGTGGTGATGTTCATTGCCACGATGGTGCTTGTCCTGGCCAAGGCGGAGCACCCTCCGGCAGTAGGAATAGCTGTCGCTTTCGTCCTGTACAATGTCGGGACGATGGGCATACTCGTTGTCATATTGGGCATGCTGCTGCTCGTGGCGATGAGGATATTGCTCGAGAAGGCCGTGTTCGCAATGGAGCATGACGTGGACCGATTCATCGAGAGGCTGTGATGATTTTATGTATATGAATATATTTACCAGGAGCGCGCATGTGGAGCCAATAGAGGGCAGGATAAAGGGCTCTGCGGAGGACTTTGTCGTAGAGGAGATAACAAAAAATGGGACCGTACTGGAAGCAGACAGGCAATACACTGCGCAGGACATAGGCCTCGAGAGCAAGCCAGGTAAGTTCTCTGTGTTTGTGCTGCAGAAGAAGAACTGGAACACGATCCAGGCGCTTAGGGAGGTGGCGAAGCGCAACAGGAGAGGCATAAAGTCAGCAGCATTCGCAGGCACAAAGGACCGTTCATCAATATCTACGCAGCTATGCAGCCTCTTCGGTGCAACGCCTGAGAGCCTGCTCGCAGTGCACATGAAGGA
>JAMCYB010000024.1 GCA_023474385.1 Candidatus Martarchaeota archaeon
AGGGATGTATTCGCACCTGTTGGCAACCTCCTTTTCCCAAGCCCGTATGGCGTATTCGGCTACACACTTTTATATGCATACCCGATGCCGCTCGGAGCATTCTCGGTGCTGTTCTATTCGGCCATAATCGCTGGGGCCATAGGCATAGCTTATTCCGGCAGGAAGCTCCTGATTGGGGTATTGAGCCTACTGCCGCTTATGTTCCTTTATCATAGCATACCGACATATTGCTTCTTCTTCGGCACGTTTGCAGTAGCTATACTGTATATAGACAGTAACACAGTCCCTGACTCTAAACGCAGGAAAGGCATAAAGGCGCGCAGGAAGCGATACAAAGCGCTCGCATTCGCCGCAATCATGCTCATAGTCGCATTCGACTCTATATATGTGTATGCGCAGCACGAAGCGTATGCCAGCGCCAATCCCTTCGGGGTAGTAAGCAGCAGTATCGCGCATGTGCACAACGAGACGTATTATAACCTGAGCGTGCGGTACGATTCCGGCAGCGGCGCAAACTATTCCATATTCGCATACACGTTCAACAGGGGCTTGCGCATCATACCGAATGTCTACGGCCTGTTCGGCCAGCCCGTATTGAAATCCGGAGGATCTGATGAGGTCAACGGGAGCAATTATATGAGCCTGGTGAATCCGAATGTCGCAAGGTTCCTGCCTGACAGCGAGGCGCATCTGTCTCTGGAACTTAACAATTCCAGCATAACCACAGCCGTGTGCAACATTTATTACAGGGGTTTCTATTATATCTGCCCGGCGGCAAGCCTGCGCAACTGAGAATGGAAAATGCTATATAGTGTGCACAACAATACCATATCTGTCAGGTTTAAACCCTAAATGAGGAGGTATAGCGTGTACGTATTGGGAGTGTGGGACCAGCATGATGCCGGCGCGGCGCTCGTAGACGATAGAAAGGTAATATTTGCATCGAACGAAGAGAGGTTCACCAAGCGGAAGCTGGAGATGAAGTTCCCGGTGCACTCAATACATGCGGCGCTCAAGTCTGCTGGCCTGAAACCGGGGGACATAGAGCATATCGCAGTGAGCACCACGGAGCTCACCAAGACACTCGAGAGGCTGATGCCATACTCAAGAGAGTACTACTATAATTTCAGGAGGAGGAAGATGCCGAAGCCTAGGTTCGAGAACTTCAGGCACAACCTCAAGTATTCCATGACTGGCATTGGCATACTGCCGGGCACGACTGCGCTGAGCAAGTACCTTCTTGCGAGGGAGCTGAGGCATATGGGCTTCAGGAAGTTCAAGCTCCATGTAGTAGAACACCATGTCGCACACGCTGCATCTGCTGCTTTCACATCAGGGCTCAGAAAACCTCTCGTAATCACACTTGATGGATTGGGCGATGGGCTGTCCGGATCAATAAGCATATTTGAAAACGGAAATTTGGAGAGGCGCTTACGCATACCGGCCAGGGACTCTCTTGGAATATTCTTCGAACAGGTCACAAATATAGTAGGCATGAGAGAGCTTGAGGACGAGGGCAAAGTTATGGCTATGGCCGATTACTCGTACCCGTTCGACATTGAGGAGAACAAGATGAAGGACTTCTTCAAGATAGAAGGCACGAACATAATTGCCAAGTATAGCCCTGTCAAGCAGTTCGGCGTGCTGCAGAAGATCGCCTGGTCGCTGCCAAGGGAGCAGTTCGCGTACATGGCGCAGCAGCTTCTTGAAGCGGCTATGCTGAAGTTCGTCGGCAACGCCATAGGCAGGTACAATATAGGAGACGTTGCGATGGCGGGCGGCACTTTCTCCAACGTCAAGGCGAACATGATGCTCAGGAGCATAGATGCACTCAAGCATTGGTACATATTCCCCCATATGGGAGATGGCGGCATAGCCCTGGGTTCAGCGATGTACGTCGGGCACATGCTTGCAGGAACCGCATCGTATTCGTTCAGCCCGTATCTTGGCGGCTCGTATACCGACGAAGAGACAGCGAGAGTGCTTAGGGGCGAGAGGCAGTTCGCAGCGCAGGAGGAAAGCCCGGCAGAGCAGGCATCACATGCTGCAGAGCTTATAGACAAGGGCAATTACGTTTTCTGGTTTCATGACAGGATGGAGTACGGCCCCAGGGCGCTCGGCAACAGAAGCATATTGGCCCCCACAGGCTCTGACGAGGTGAAGGACAAGCTCAATATGTATGTCAAGAAACGCGAATGGTTCCAGCCGTTCGCGCCTTCAATCCTCGAAGAGGATGCAGGAAAGGTGCTCGAATATGACGGCAAGGGCGCCGACAAATTCATGACTATGGCATACATGGTCAAGAAGGATATGCAGGGGCTGACAAAAGCAGTCATGCATATAGACGGGTCGGCAAGGCCGCAGATGGTTGGCGAGGAGAACCCGCTCTATTACAGGCTTCTCAAAAAGGTGAAGGATAGGTCAGGAATAGGCATGGTGCTTAACACAAGCTTCAACATACACGGCATGCCAATAGTGCTGAGCCCCTATGATGCAGCAGAGACCATGAAGAAGACCCGTACCAAGTATATGTTCATAAACGGCTTTTTCGTTACCAATAAGGCTGGTGTGTGATGTTCAGTGCAGGCGTCGAGGAGTACATATTAACGCTCGGGATCATTGTATCGTTCGTAGGCTTCCTATTCTTTGCCGCGAGGAGCAGGAAGCCCATATCGCAGGCGTTGAAAAGCTCAGGCATAGACGGCAGGATGCTGCTGGCAGCCATCGCAGTGGTCCTGCTGTTCTTAGCACTGGAAATATCTCTCGTGAAGCCGACGCAGCAGCTCTTCTTTGATGACGTGCTGTACCAGGGCGGAGCGCTTGACCTGCTGCACACGGGCCAGGCATGGCAGTGCAACTTCGGCTCGCCCACGCAGTGCTTCACAGGGCTGGTATTCCATGAACCAATCGGCACGTCATTCAACATAGCAATCGCGTTCGCAGTTGCGGGCGTGCACCAGTACTCGGCATACGGTCTGTTCCTTTTCCTTGGAGCGCTCTCGGTGCTGCTCATATTCTTCATATCAATGCTCATGTTCCGGGAGTTCCTATACAGCATATTCGCCGAACTAATGCTTGCATTGAGCCCCGTGCTGCTTGTATGGGCGATGCCGACAACTTCCGACCTCACCATGCTCGCCTATTCGCTCACCGCAGTCTTTTCTGCGGTGCTGTTCACATACAAGAAGAACTTAAACACGTTCGGCATGCTCATGTTCTCCATACCTTTGTTGATGTACATGAAGGTCGACGCTGCAATATTCCTCGTCCTCATACCGCTGATATATGTAATGCTGGATGACGAATCGCTCTCAAGGTCGCTGCGCAACAACATAAGGCGCATACAGGAGAACGTATTCAACACCCGGGTGCTCGTTGTTGTGCTGTTTTTTGTTATAGCAGTTTCGGCGGAGTTCATGTATGCGGCAGGCGAATACAGTGTTGGTACCTATCGCTACAATAACACTGTTATACCTAACACCTGCACGCCTGTTGGCCCGGCTTATGTGAATGTGACGCACAACATCGACTTCCAGAATTTCATGGCGAACGTATGCGCTAATACATTCTTCTGGTTTGATGCATTTCAGGGAGGCAATGAATCCTACCATATGATCCAGCCAGTGTTCTTCACGTTCCTTGCAGCTATAGGTGCAGTTGCTATGCTCGCCTACCGCAGGAGGCAGGCTGCGGCGCTCATGATATGGTTCTTCACCTTTTTCATTATCTACACATCTTTCTACGCAGGGGCGGTAACATACGGGGTGGACTGGAGGTTTGCGCTGAGCATGATAGCCCAGGTTAGCATGTTTGGAGGATTTGGTGCCGGTGCCATTATGCTCGCGGCAAGAAGATGGGCAAGTAAGAGGGGCTTTGCCCTATCCTTGGCAGTGGTGGCGTTGCTTATTGCATATTCGTTCTATATGGTGGCGCCGAGCTTAGGCGTGAGCCCTTCATCCATACCGCAGGCCCAGCAGGCGCGGTTCTACCAGAATTTCGTATATGCCAATGCGAAATCGATACCTGCATCATGCCTTGTGTTCAGCTTCGACCCTGAGCTCTTCAATCTGAATAATAGGAGCGCCATACAGTTCGGCAACATAACTAGCGCCTATACTCGGTCGGGCCTTGCCGCCTACCATGACAGATATCCGTGCCTGGTGGTCGATTACGGCTATTGGTGCTATACCTCTGGGTTTGAAGGGCTTTGCCACACCGTAAGCAGCACTTTCAACCTGACGCAGATAGCGACGGCCAGGGACAACTACTCCGGCTTTGCGTATACCTACGGCTTCTACAGGATAGGGGGATTGAAATAGAAGCGTTCATCTTATGTTCTTGAGAATCGTCCTCAATATCCTGAGCCCGTCCCTCACGGTGTGCAGCTTGGCTTCGCCTTTCTCCCGCCGCTTCTCGTAGCTAGGCACCTCCAAGGTCTTGAGGCCGCGCTTCTTCGCTTTTATGTTTATCTCTGTCTCTATTCCGAAGCCCTTCTCCTTCAGGTCCAGCCTTCCCAGGGCCTTCCTGGAAAAGCTCCTGTAGCCGTAGCAAAGGTCAGTGTATCTTGTGCCATAGAGCAGGTTCACTATATGCACAAATACCTTGTTGCCCAGCACGCGCAGCTTCGGCATGTCTTCAGATCCTCCGCCAGTAAGGAACCTTGACCCCAGGCATACGTCGTATCCGGATTCTATGCCCGTCACCAGCAGCGGTATCTCCTTGGGCTTGTTTGACAGGTCCGCGTCCATAGATATTATTATATCGCCCCTGGCCGCATGCATTCCCCTTACCAGCGCTGAGCCCTTGCCATAATCGTCGTACATGATTTTCGCACCCATTGATTTGGCTATGCGCACCGTTCTGTCCTTCGAATGCCCGTCAACCACTATTATCTCATAGCTGTACCTGGCGAGCTCGCCCTTGAGCTTGCGCATCAGCTTCGCTATGTTCTTCTCCTCGTTGAGTGTCGGTATCACTATGCTTACATGCGGTTTCAAGGTATGCACCGGTTGTGTACCTGCAATGCGGTTGCGTTGCTGCGGCCCCATCCTCTTGTATAATGCCTCCTTATGTATATATTTGTTAGCCTTCTATTCCGGCATACTTAAATATCTAAAAAACAGAGTATACCCTGGAGTATACAGGAAGCGGGTGCATACTGAAATGTCTGTAGAGAGGATGATGGGTTTGGGCATGACCGCCCTCAAATCCAATTTTCGAACGCTCAAGAAGCCGTATAAGCTAAATTTTGCAGTGACCTATTGGTGCCAGTCGCGCTGCCTCACGTGCAATATATGGCAGATGAAGCCCAAGGGAGAGCTCAATATCGACGAGATACGCAGTTTCGCGAGCAAGAATCCGCACTTCAAATGGATAGAGCTGACAGGAGGAGAGGTATTCATGCGCAGCGACCTTGTCGAGATTGCCAAGGCATTCAGCGAGAGCTCGAAGCGCCTCTACATACTGACGATGCCAACTAATTCCCTGTCCAACCATGACTTGATGTTCAGGGAGCTGGAGGAGATACTCGCCCTTGGCATACCGAGGGTAGCGATAACCGTCAGCCTTGACGGCTACAGGGAACTGCATGACAGGATACGCGGCGTGCCGGGCAACTACGACAAGGCAATAGACACATTCAAAAGGCTGCAGGAGATGAGAAAGGAGCACAGCAACCTGTATTTCGTTTTCGGGTACACGATGAGCAGGTTCAACCAAGGCGAATTCGCCAAGACGTTTGAAGCAGTAAAGCACGACATACCTTCAATAAGCTATAACGATTTCCATATCAATCTGGGCCAGATATCTGATAATTACTACGGCAATTCCAATCTTGACATAAAACCTAACGATTCGGAAGTCCTTGATGAGCTGGGGTTGATAATCAGGAGCAGGAAGAGGGAATGCGGGGCCATATCACTTATAGAATCTGCCTTCCTTAGGAAGCTCGTGGAATACGCTAGGACTGGCAAGACGCCTATGAAGAGCAAGAGCCTTGAAGCATCGCTGTTCCTTGACAGCTACGGCAATGTCTACCCTTCGATAATGTGGAACAGGAAGATAGGCAATATACGCGATACAGAATACAGCCTCGAGGCGCTGTGGAACAGCAGCGACGCGAAGGAGGTAAGGAGGCTCATACGCGAAGGCAAAGAGCCAAGCCAGTGGACGTCCTGCGAGGCGTACCAGAGCATAATAGGCAAAATACCCAGCCTGCTCGTCTGATTGCAGTCATGTGCCTTGCAAGCCCATGCCGCTTATCCGCTTGCCCAAGTTCCTGAAATCTTTCTCTATCTTTGGCATGTTCGACTTGATCCTCACAGCCGCGGCAGGATGCAGGCTCAGGAAATAGCTTACGCCGTCCCTCTCGAGCAGGGTGCCGTGGACAGATGATATGCTCTTTATGCCCAGTACTTCCTTAGCAGCGACAGCGCCGAGGAGCACCACCAGCTTGGGCTTTATTATGTCAATCTGCCTGTACAGGAAGCTCCTGCATGCGGATATCTCCTTATCAGTAGGGATGCGGTTCTTCGGGGGGAAGAACTGCACCACGCTCGTTATGTACGTGTCTTCCCTCTTCAGCCCTGAAGAGCGTATGAGTGCGCTGAGAAGCTGACCGCTCCTGCCTATGAATGGCCGGCGCTCCGCATCTTCTTGCGCTCCTGGCGCCTGGCCTACGAACATCACCTGCGCATTCAGCGGGCCTTCACCCGGCACGAAAACCCTGCTTAGGTTCCATGTTCTTATACTGCTTGGCAGCGATGAGTATTCGGCATTAAGCTTCGACATGCTGGCCTTGCGCATTATGTAATTGTATGCACAGGGAAGTATGCTGAGCTGCCAGCCGCTTTTTATCTCGCCCAGTGCATCTCCATATTTCATCCATGCGTATCCTGTGTGCTCGTCAGATACCGTAACCTTCGCGCCGCTGCTCGCTTCGGCGATGAATACGGTAAGCTCTTTCTTCTCTCGTTTTCCCCTACCAAGGTCTATCGTGTATGCTGTGCTGCACCTGAAGTACCTGTCAATGCTATTGCCTAGGTCAAGCCCTGATTCCTCAAGGGCTTCACGCAGCGCTGCCTCTGCCTTATCCTCGCCCTCCTCGATGTGTCCTTTCGTGATGTCGAGCCAGCCTTCTCTCCTTTTCAGGAATAGGAATACAGGAGATGAGTTGACCATTCTGTATATGAGTATACCGGCATCATGCTGCAATTTTGCCACCACGGATATAATTTGAGAATTACGCCTTGACAGAGCTGAGTATGCGATAGCTGGAACAGAACATGTCCTGGTATGATGTACCGCGCAGGTGCAGGGCGTTGTAAATATCGGATTGAATGGACGCTATTGCGCCTATGCTGCGCTGGCCGTATGCGCTGCACTGCGCTGCATTTGTCGAATTCACCAGCTTGTAGAGCTCGTACCTTACTGTAACCTCGGTGCCGTTTGTATAGTAGGGGACAGAGAAGTAATTGATTATGAAAGTATGGTTCTCGGATATCACTGCGCCAGTATGGAGGGTTATGCCGTTGTTGAACAGAATTGCGCTTGACCTGAGCACCTTGGCGTAGGCTATGTTTGGCGCACCAGAAGCCGGGTATCTTGTGTAATTGACAATTACGTACGTCAGGTTGCTCGTGTTCTTCGACGAACCCAGCGAAAACGCGTAATCGGACCCTATTAAGCTCAGCTCGGTAATGTTCTGCTTTGAATTTGCGAGTATAGAAAGCACACCTTCGCCAAGTGAAGCGTAGTTCACGGTCGCATTGCTGTTGAATGCATATGCGGAGGCCCTTATTGAGCCCGAATACGGAAGCGAAACCGCAAATGCGATTACGCCGAATGCCAGGGCAAGTGAAGCAGGGATACGGTACGCGCTAGGCCGGATGGATTCGTGCCTTGCTTTATGCCTCTCCGAGACCCTGCGGTTATGGGCATGGGCCTTCGGTATGGACATGCCGAATCTGTACGCTATCAGCATCATCGCTATTATCGTGGCGTAGAATATTATCTGGCCTAGGAATAGGTGAATGGTGGATATCGCAGTCCCTATGCCGTAGAACGCCCAGATCAAAGCTATTGAAAACATGCGGAGTATGTTGAGCAGGAACATGAGCGCCGCGCCGCACATAACCCATGCCGCTTTTCGGCCTGGCTTGCCTTCGTAAAGGTATGCAAGAGGAAGCAGGAACATGAGCAATGCTATGAATGCGCCTATGTCCGCGCATGTTGATGCTATTGATATCGTCCCTGCTGAGGCGCCCATTATCTTAACGCCGGCCTGCGCCACCTGCACTCCTGCGAGGCGCAGCGTGTTGAACACCACGCCGGCATTCAGCAGGGTGAACGATGCATCAAGGTTAGTTATTGGTATGAGAAGAAGAGGGGAGGAGAACATTACGTAGAAAAGCAGGAACTTCATCCTCTTCAAGCCCTGGGTTCCGAACACCGCTATAATTATTGATGCGAGAGCGAATACGGAGAGGAAAGCATCAACCCGGTAGCTCATGTAGATGAAAGACAACGCAACCCGGGAGTATGAAAGCAGGATGAAGTACGCTACGAACACCGCAGAAGCGATGGCAAGGTCGGATTTCCTAAGGGTTATCTGGAGCTTGTCGTCCTTCATGTAGAACATTATGAACAGGAGCGACATCAGCATTACTACTATCACATAGGTCATTGGATCGGTATCGGAAACCTGGAACTGCGTTATTGATAGGGAGTTTGCGATGGCTATGGCAAAGGCTACTAGGATTATCAGCAAGCCTAGCAACCTGGTCTTACTTCTCTGCAGCATAAAATTTATCCTCGGCCGAAATGGGCATCATCACTATTCAGTAGTTACTCTTCTCTTCATCGGACATATAGATATTTAGGCTAATATTAATATAGCTTCTATTATATGCGCGCCAAAATCAGGTATAGGTACGTTGAGCATATGGCTGACGTGAAGTTCATAGCTTATGGTAAAAGCATCGAGGAATTGTTTTACAATTCTGCCATGGCGCTTTTCAACGTGATGGCCGACACTCTATGCGTTAGTGCACACGGCGAGAGGGACAGTATTGCCAAGATAAGCGTGCGTGCCGATGATGAGAAGGTATTGCTGTGGAGGTTTCTGCAGCGGTGCCTTTCAACACTGGAAGTGCGCGGCAATTTCGCATATGATGTAAGAGACATGCGCATCGTTAAGGGCAATGGGCTAAGGCTGGATTGCGGCCTCAAGTGCAGGGACATGGAGGTTGGGTGCTCTAAGCTTGAGGCGAAGGGAATATCGAAGTATGACCTTGACATAAGAGAGAGCAGCGCGGGCTATTCCGCAAGCGTGGTGGTGGACGTATGAATAGGTAGAGCCAGGAGAGGGAATTGAACCCTCCTTTACCGCTCTGCAGGCGGTCGCATAGCCAATCTGCCATCCTGGCGCTCGCTTTTCATATATGTTTTAGTGCGGTATTTATATTTTGCTTTGCAAATCGATATTATTAAGGGGATTGTATGAAGGACTATTTGATAGAGGAATCACAAGCGGGCTTGCCGCAGGAACTGATAACCAAAGTGGAATATATGGATGTGAAAGCGCCCGTACAGCAGGCGCTGTCAGTGCTCAAGAAGCATCCCGCAGTGCTGGTGAAGAAGAATGGCGCTTATTATGGCATAATGGATTCTAGAAGCCTGTACAGCACCAGGGGCAGCTTCAAGTTCTCGAAGAACCAATCCATAGAGAAGTACACCGCAAAAGTGCCGTCCATAGATGACAGCATGCGCATAGACGATGTGATAACCGCTTTCTATACGTCCAGGGCGAAGGCGCTGCCGTACATGCTGAAGGGCAGGATAATAGGGGTGCTGGACAGGAACACGCTGGTAAAGATAATACTCTCGCTAGAGCTGCTCAATGATCAGAAAGTTTCGGACGCGATGAGCACGCCGGCCATAGCCGCGAGCGACCAGATATCGCTCTCGCAGGCCAAATCTGTCATGGAGGACAACGGCATAAAGAGGCTCATAGCGCTGCACGACAACAAGTTTTCAGGCATGATAACCTATTTCAGCCTGCTGAGCAACTATTACACTCTTGATGAGCGTCTGCCCGAGAAGAAGGCAGACAAGTATATGCCGAGCGCAATCAGGATATCTGACATAATGGAAAAGAACCCCATGACCGTGAGGAATGATGCGGATATCGCCTCCGCGGCAAGGCTTCTCGCAGAGAACAATATATCTTCTCTGATAGTCACGAACAAGCAGGGCATGCCGGTAGGCATACTCACAGTGACGGACGTGCTTGAGAACGTAATAAACAGGAGGAGGCTCGAGGAGAGCAGGATATTCATATCAGGCATAGACAAGACCGTGAAGGAGTATGAGCCCGAGCTGAGGTCGGGGCTCAAGCAGCTGTCGCAGCAGCTCGAAAAGATGAAAAGCGTAAGCATACAGTATATAGCGATGAACATCAAGAGGACGAGAGGCAACAGGTATGACATAAAGGTGCGCGTGGCGCTCAAGAATGGCGGGACCATATCGGTGAGCGTCGCTGATTTCATACTGGAGCGCACATTCAATGAAGCCCTAGACAGCATAAAGAGGGACGTAGTAAAAGCCAAGGAGCGCAAGATTGACCTCAAGAAGCTTGATGTGGACAAGGACATAGGTGAATGAAAAATGGCAATGAGCGCAAGAAGGGGCTACAGGTCCCAATCAAGCTTGGAGCTGCTCATAACGCTATCTTTCGGACTAATAATCTTGCTGCCCATAGTTGTGCTCGCTTTCATACAGATATCGGCTTCCACATCTACGCTATCTACCACTGAGGCGCAGCAAGTTGCAAGCAAGCTTGCATCGGTCGCTTCCGTAGTAGGGTCGCAGGGATTCCCCGCAAAAGAGGTAGTATCAATACAGGTACCCCCGGACGTGCAGGCGATAATGGTCGGCACGCCGAGCGGCGGCGTAGGCCATGAGATAATATTCAACGTAAGCACTAATGCAGGGGTCAGCTTCATAACTGCATACACCCCCGTGAACGTGAGCGGCAACCTGGCCAACATAGAGGCTACCGCTACATATCTGATCAACGTGAGCGCCCAAGATGCATGCCCGAGCGACACCGCGGTGCCGTGCGTCTATGTACAGGAAGAGTGACGCTCAAAGCCTTAGCGAATATATATGCCTGTAAAGCTTCTTCCCCTTCTTCATTCCGTAAAGGGTATAGGACCTCTCAGGCTTCAGCTTGTACAGCGAGAAGAAGTAGGACACAAGCTTCTTGTCGCTTATGTATAGGTCGTATCCCGAATTTATCTTCTCTTTCTTTGATATGAAGGCGTTGTTCCTCTCAACATATGATTCCATCTTCTTCAGCATCCTCTCAACCAGGAATGTATCTCCCCTCAGCTGCACCAGCGCTTCGTAGTACCCGGATACCTTCCTGACGCAATCCTTGCACATCCATTTCCTGATCCTCAGATCTATGCGCTTGTCGAACCCCACGGCGCTGCCATCTACGGAGCAATTGAACCCGAGCACAGCCTCTGTATTGCTGTATGATACAACCTTGAAATCGCAATCCGGAGCCTTCAGGACCATCTTGAGCGCTGCTGTCAGGGCGCTCTTCGTGAGCTGAAAATTGTCCATACCTACGCGTATGCGCTCGCACGACTTGCACTGGTATACCTCAGCGCTGTTTGGCAGCTTGCGCTTGAGCTTGTCTATCGTGCAGTCCTCGCAGAACTCGCCTATGAAGCGTATATCGTCGCTGGACTTGTTGCATATAGGGCAGTGTATGGCCATCTCGACCACCTAACCGAAATGCTTGCTCAGTATGGCACCGTATGCGGGCCTCGTTATTAGTACGCCGAGCAGGGCGCCGATTATCGTAGCCTCGGAAAAGCCTATCACTGTGACCATTGAAGTCGAGAAGAACAGGGGCATCATCGCCATTATGAGCAGAAGCGCGTCCATCCATATGATGTAGAATGCCTTGCTTATCAGGCCCTTCGCCGTAGTCTGCCCGCTGCCATGGGAGAGCATCTCGTCAGTTATTATTATCTGCGCATCCACTCCCGTTCCCACTACCGCTATTATGCCTGCTACGGCTGCGAGGTCTATGGTGCCTATCAGCCCTATTATGGATGTTATTACGAATAGCTCGGCGAACGTCGTGAGCAGTATGGGAGCGACTAGGAACAGCTTCCTGTACCTGAGCGTTATGAATATGGATATCGCGACTATCGCGACTATGCCTATGATGCCGCTGACTATCAGCGACTGCTTGCCGAGTGTAGGCGACACAGGGGAAGGCACGCCGGGTATCACCGCTATCGGAAGCGCTCCCCCGCTCAGTATGCTCGCTATGGTTTTCTCCTGGTCTGTGGCATAGCTCAGCTGCTCGCTCTTGGGCAGCGTCAGCGGAGCTACCCCGGATATCTCATAACTGTCGCTGACATTGCCCGTGGTGAGCGAAGGATTGAGTATGGGGGCGGAAAGCAGCCCTACGAGGCCCCAGCTTTCAACTATGGTCTCGTTCGTCGCTATTGCGGTGAACTGCGGGGTCATGTTCGCATTGCTCTCGAGATTTACCGTGCGGTTGGCCGCCATGATGTAGTCTATCAGGCTGCGGTTGAGGTTGTAGCTTGCGTATATCTCTGTGTATCTCGGATTCGATGCCACGAACTTCTCGGCGCTGGCTATGCTTGCATTTGTATCAGACACAGATACAACAGGTATGGTCTGGTTGCCCAGGACAAGAGCGGATTGTATCATGCTCAACGCCCTGCTCGGCGAAAGCCCCAGGGATGAGTTTCCTAATATCGAAGAATTTATGAGTATCAGTGCAGAGGTTGGGCGGTCGAGGTACATGTACAGGGGCTTGTTTGCCTGACCGAATACAGCCTTGGCAAATTTGCTTATCGAGGGCGAAGTTATGAAGAACTGGACGGCCCAGGTATATGTGTTGTTGGCGAGCTGCGGCGATATTGAGCCTATGCTGCCCTTGAGTATGTCGGACCCGTTTATAGCTGATGTGCCGTTGACCACGCCGACGAAAGTTCCCTGGCTCTGTATGATGCTTATCGTACTGTTCACATCAGCAGGCGATACCGAAGGTATCGTCACGTATATGTTCGAATTGCCCACTCCCTCGACGGTGACCTCCTTCAGCCCGAAGGTCGATACCCTCTGCTGCAGGTCTGAAATCATCGTGCTCATCGTAGTGGCGTTTGCGCTGTGCTCAAGCGTAACGGGTATCAGGGTTCCCCCAGCAAAGTCTATGCCGAAGTGTATGCCGTAATGTATGTCGAGAAGAGCCAAGGCTGCTATTATCACTACCAGGATTATTATCTTGTAGTCCTTCATGTAGGCTTTAATGCTCATCTCAACACATCCCTCTTCTTCTTATACCAGAGCACGAACACCGTGTTGCCGAACCATGTGGTGAATATGTCGCCGATGAGGCCGGCAAGCACAACTCCGGCTATCTCAAAATACGTCGGTATGAACGCTATATAGGATATCACAAATAGGGCAGAAAAGACTATTATTGCAGTGGAAGTCATTGTCAGGCCCGTCTTCATCGAGCCGAATGCCCTCGATTCTGGAGTCTCCTCGCTCCTCTTCAGTATCCTTATTGATGAAAGCAGCTCGGTGTCTATCGCGTAACCGATCAGCATCAGCAGGCCCCCTATGGTGGCAGTCCCCATAGGTATGCCGAATGCACCCATGGCGCCCAGAGCTATGATTATGTCGTTCGCTGCGCCGAATACCACCGCTATTGAAGGTATGACGGTCCTGAATATGAAGAATACTATTATTGCCACAAGTATGAATGCATATATTATTATGTTGAACATCTGCCCCAGGAAGAAGCTGCCAAGCGTCGGGGTTACCTCGTTGTATGAATAAGTTGTGAAAGGCACTTCGGATTTCAGGGCCGAAATTACTTTGGACTCGTACGCAGCGCTCGCATTCGCTATTGAGCCCTGCAGCGCCGATACCATCTGCGATGGATTGCTGTCGTTGTATGACGGCTTGCCTTTCAGGAATGGCGACATAGATGCTAGACCAGCAGATACATTATCCCTTATTGATGCTATTGATGTGGTGATGTTCTTCTGCGCTGCAGAGATCTCGGCTATGAGCGTGCTGTTGCCGGGGCTGTTCTTCAGGCTGTCGTTGGCGACGGCCTGCTGCACCACGGCAGCGGAATATGTGCTGTATGCAGAATATGCCGAAGTCAGACGCGCCTGTGCCGAAGATATGCTCTGATTGTTGGCAAGTGTTACCGATAGCCCGCCGGTGGTTTTTGCGACAGTAGCCTGCGCACCCGGTATGTTAGAATCTATGTAGGATACTAGGGCCCTCTGGTTTATGCTGCCTGCAGAGCTGGTCTGTATGGTTATTGTTACGCCGCCACGCAGTGAAGAATCAAGCTGTATGTAGGGTATGAAGATGAGGCTTATCAGCAGCAGCGCTATCGGTATTATTGCATAACGCTTGTAGTTCTTGCTCTCGTATATGTTGCGCATCTTTATACACGCCTTTGCCTTGGTAAATGGTATGCCGTCTACCCCAAATAGCACAATAACCTAAATTAAGTCCATAATCCTATAAATAGCATTGCGTTGCAGGTCGATTTGAATAATTAATTAAAAAAAGAAAAAGAAAAACCGCAAGCCGGTACGAATTTACGCGTACTTCTTCATCAGCTTGAGGTGCAGTGCTGCTGCGAAGCCGAACACTATCACGAACAGCGAGAATATCAGCAATGCCCATCCGAAGAAACCTGAAAGAAGGCTCAGCGATGTCCCCTGCGAAAGAAGCAACAGGCCCAGTATGAAGAAGTATATTCCCCAGTATACTGCCTTGTATATCTCCCATCCGGAGTGTTTCTCCCTGTAGTGCAGCATCCTAGAGTACTGCATGCTAGGATCCACTGTTATAACCGTTTTCTTTTCAGCCATATGTATTCACCTATCAGTATTAAGAAAGAAACACTTAAAAAGGTTATTTATTGGTTTTGAGGCATATTAGATAAAGGAGGCTTGTCAATGGCAAGGAGGAGAAGCAGGAGGAAGATGCCCGAAAGGTCGGACTACATGATGAAGGAGCAGAAGAAGGTAGAAGCGACGCTCGACCCCAGGACAATGCAGCACCTTAGCAAGTTCTTCAACAAGGGAGTAATAAGCAAGCTGGAGCATGTCATAGCAGTTGGCAAGGAATCCGATGTTTACATGGCGACCGCAGGAGATGCAGAAGTAGTAACGGGCGAGTATGTCATAGTCAAGTTTTTCAGGATAGAGACATCTACGTTCTTCAACATGGCAGACTACATTACGGGAGACCCTAGGTTTACAAAGATGGAGGGGAGAAGCAAGTCTGCGATAATAGACACGTGGTGCAGGAAGGAGTTCGGCAACCTTGAGATAGCCTCGAATGCGGGCGTAAGGGTACCGAAGCCGTACATGTTCAACAAGTCTATACTGGCGATGGAATTCATAGGCGATGAAGGCGACCCGGCGCCGCAGCTCCGCAACTACCGCATGGATATAGACGAGGCCGAAAGGATGCGCGCGACCATCATGGATTACATTAGGAAGATGTACTCGGCAGGTCTGGTCCATGGCGATCTGAGCGAGTACAACACGCTTGTCAAGGACGGCGTGCCGTACCTGATCGATTTCGGCCAGGGCGTTGTGACCCGGCATCCGCATGCCCTCGCATTCCTAAGGCGCGATATCGAGAACATGGCATCGTATTTCAAGCACACATATGGGATAGAGACGGATACTATAAAGGAGTACAACAGCATAACAGGAAGCGACATGGCAGGTATAGAAGGCTAATGCGCCTTCATCATGCAGGAGAGGTTTTCTCATACGTCCTGTCGAGTGCGTCCCGAATACCATACTCATCGTACAGCCTCTCCATCATCATGGGTTTTGTTTTTGTGGCGGGGCTGCGTATCCTTATTGAGCATACGTCGCGGTATTCCTGTATCGAAAGCTCGTATGTTCCTATCTCGTTCGCCTTGCATATTATCTCCTCCTTGTTCATACCTATGAGCGGGCGCACTATCAGCGTGCTTATACCGTGCTGCGATGCCGCCAGGTTCTCGACTGTCTGCGATGCAACCTGCCCTAGGCTCTCTCCAGTCACTATCGCCTTTGCGCCTTCGTCCTTCGCTATGCGCTCCGCCAGCCTGTACATGAACTTTTTGAATAGGACGAGCTCGTACTTGGTCGGCATGCCAGCTACCGCGGACTGGAATATGTGAGCAGGTGCATAATATGACCTGCTCTGCGGGCTGAATTGCGACAGCACCGATATTATTTTTGGTATCTTCGACTGCATGGCTGCCTTGTTGCTCGGGAAAGTGTGCACATGCAGGTATATTGGCTGGAGGCCGCGCTTCATGGCGTAGTAAGAGGCGACGGGCGAATCTATCCCTCCTGACAGCAGTACTACGGCTTTGCCCGATGCGCCCACGGGCAGGCCCCCTATTCCCTTCACCTTGTCCATGTAGACGAAGCTGCGGTCCTTCGCCACGCTTATGTATATCCTGTCGCTCGATTCCATATCAAGGCCGAAATCCAAATCCTTCGCCTTTATGAAGCCGCTTATTATATCCCTTGATGTAAATGCGTTGGTCTTGTACGACCTGTGCGCCTCTATCCTCACGCTCTTCTTCTCTGCATTCAGCAGCTTTGCTTTTTCTATTATGTCCTTTATGTCGTTCTTGGCTATCGTGCCGTGCGCTATGTTCGATATGCCAGGGATCTTTGAGAGCTTCGCCTCTACCCTCTTCATGTCGGTGCCCTTTGAGGCATAAAGCACGAACCTGTCGTACTCGTTCTTCAGCTCTGAATACTCCTCGCCATGAAGCGCCGCCTTGATGTTGGACATGAGCCTGTCCACGAACTGGTCGCGATTGGCGCCCTTGAGCCAGAGCTCGCCGAAGCGTATTATAATCATATTCTCCATTAGCATCACGATGAGCTGCAAGGGCACAATAACCTATATAAATGTAAATGGATAATCCCATATATATTGTTTTACTTTGCGGACCAATCCGCGCATATATGCCGCACCGGTAGATTATTTGGACATAAAAGGCAAATTTAGGAACTTCATCGTGAATTCGAAGCATGTGCTCAACATCAGCTATAGGCCCACCCATGAGGAGTTCAACAGGAGCGCCAAGGTCATCGTCATAGGCATACTGATAATAGGGTTCCTGGGATTCATAATAGGCCTGATTATATCGCTGCTCACCAGCTGAACGCGGATTTGGCTCAGCGCAACGCTATGCAGTCGTGGAAGGCATGGAGATAAAGATAGACTTCACCAAGAACGCGCAGCAGAACGCCAACGACTACTATAACAAGGCGAAGAAGCTCGAATCAAAAAAGGAAGGAGCGAAAGCTGCGGTGGAGGACCTCGAAAAGAGGTTCGAGGAGGAGAAGAGGAAGAAGGATGAGGCTGAAAAGGCCGCAGGCACACCCATAAAAAAAGGTGAAAGGCGCTGGTACGAAAAGTTCCACTGGTTCTACACCAGCAATGGGAAGCTGGCTATAGGCGGCAGGGACGCGCAGCAGAACGAGCTCGTCAATTCAAGGTATTTTGATGACAGTGACCTGTTCTTCCATGCAGACATATTCGGCGCCTCTGTGACGATCTTCAAGGGAGGAAAGGATTCCGGGATAGAGGAGCGCAAAGAAGTGGCTCAGTTCGCCGGCTGCTATTCCAGCGCTTGGAAGAACATGCAGAAGAGCGTCGACGTCTATGCGCTGACCAGGGATCATGTAGGCAAGTCCACGGGCAAAGGATCGCTTGGGACAGGCAGCTTCCTGCTCAGCGGTGAGAGGGAATGGTTCAGGAGCGTGGAGCTTTCGCTTGTCATGTTCATATCTGAGGGACTCAACGTCGTACCAAGGTCCGCTTTCGAAAAGGTAAAGGCGCAGAAAGGCATTACCACCTTTGCCATAGTGGAGCAGGGCAATAGGCAGAAGTCGGACGCGGCAAAAGAGATTGCCAAGAGGCTAGACTATCATGACATAGACTACATAATGCAGCAACTGCCTGCAGGCACATTCAGGATAGGGCCATGATGGAGCTTATCTGTACATCTCCTCCTGCGTGCTGCCTTTTGGCCCATCCATGTATGGCCTTGCGTTGGACACTTTCTTTATCCCGTTCCTTCGTATCTTGAATAGGCCGTTCTTCATAGATGGGCCGGGAGTAGACCTTGACAACGCAGTCATGAATAATGTGCCCGAATCGTAGAATATGACATACGTGGGCAGCTCTATGGCTTCTACATTCTCCTT
>JAMCYB010000033.1 GCA_023474385.1 Candidatus Martarchaeota archaeon
AAGGTTGAATGCCTTGAGCATCTCATCCTTATTGCTGAACTTTTCTACCTTGCCACTCTCGGAGTCCATCATGACTATGGATCCGCCGAATTCGTAATATACGTATATGCTGCGCGTGCTGTCCCTGGATACCACCACTACCTTCGATGAAGGATTCCCCAAGGCTATCAGAATGCTGCAAAGGAGTATGCTCTTGTCAGTAACGTCGCCCATCATGAAGCGCAGAGTCTCCTCGGGCATGAGCCAGAACTCTATTGGCAATGCTGCATCCCCTACATCCTTCGAGACAAAATCGAAGGCCTTTCTTGCGGCATCCGGGAAATTTGCGTCATAGTTATAGCTGTCGAATTCTCCCTTTATGTCTGCGGCTTTTCTCGCAACCATGGCAGCCTTGGGCGTTACAAGCGTGGGCAGTTCGGCAACGGACAGCGCCTCCTTCTCCTCTATGTAATCCTTGTATTTTGAGATGATGAGCAGATATATGTTATTGAGGCGCACGTACCTGTCAAGGGAATCCTGCAGGCTCCCCTTTTCCTTCTCTTCGCCTGGTGCATCCATACTTTCCATATTATCGATAACCTATATGAAGTATAAAAAGCTTACCCAAATTGGGTACGCTTTGCATGAATCAAAGGTGACGAGTAAAGCAGCAATATAACAACAAAGAAAAATAGAAGAAGAAAAGTGAAAAGCGGTGAAAGATATGGAGCCGCTTTCACTTGTATATGGACTGGTACTTGGCTCCAGTATCATCAGTTATGTGTATGCATTCCCCTTCGCACTCTATGAGGCACGCCTGGCAGAGTATGCATGCCGAGCCGTTTACGCCAACGGATATGCCGCCGCTCGTGCCGTCGTTGTCCTTGGCGAAATGCTTGTGGCCATCCTGCACGTTTGCCCACTTGTCGTACACCGCCTTGTCCGTCACTCCCTTCCACTTCATCTCTTCCGGTGCGGTATCGGAATTCGCGCCTTCCGCGTCTGGATTGTCAGGGGTTCCCCTGCCCTTCATCTGGAATACAGCTACCGGGCACACATCAAAGCAGTGCTGGCATCCGGTGCACTTCGTCTTGTCAACATATACATCCATTTAACCACGTCATAAAACTATGCTGCCTTAAGGCTTTAAAACTATGCGTGCGCGAAGTAGACGCAAATACAAATATCTACTCTATGCGCGGCGCTTAGCAAATCAGCCGAAAAGACCAGCTAATCCTCCTGCAGCTTCCTCTTCGCTCTTCTTCTCGTCCTTCTTTTCCTCCTTCTTCTCTGCCTTGCCTGGTGCTGCAGCTGCCTGCTGCTGCGGTGCTGCCGCCTGCACGCTCTGGGCGTTCTTTATCACTTCCTTTATGTTGACTCCTTTCAAGGAAGAGACTATGGCCTTGGCCTGTGCCTCGTCCGGGCTCATTCCGGCAGCCTTTATCACTTCGAGGATGTTCTGCTCGTTTATCTCTTTTCCTGCTGCGTCAAGCAACAGTGCTGCATATACATATTCCATATCTTTCACCTTTAAGCGTTATCATTTCCAGCGCCCGCATTCAGGCTCGCAGCCTGGAGCGCAGCTGCGCCGAGCAGCTTCTCGACTATGCCCTTGTCGTACAGCCTGTACTCTATGCCAAGGTGCATCGCGCTGCCGTATGCCTTGAGCAGCATGCTCTTTATTGTAAAGCTGTTGACTATGTTCGCCGCATAGCTTATCGCTATCGCTTCTCCCAGCGCCTTGGCGATGTCCCTGCTCAGCCCTTCCGGGGTTATGCTGAGCGCCTTCTGCGTGAACAGCATGCCGTCCGAGAATATCACCGACGGGGTTATGCTCGCCACTATTGGCTTTATGCCAAGGGTGTGCAGCGCCTTCGAAAGGCCCGTAGTTATGACCTCCCCCTCCTTAACCGTCTTGTCCTTGCCTATTACGACCTTTCCCTTCTGTATCTGAACGTCTATGCCTGCCTGCTTCAGCTCCGTTACGGCCTGCCCAGGCTGCAGTGTGGTCTCCCCGCTGCTTATGTGTATGTCGGATGGTGCCTTCTGGTTGGGCTTGGCCGCGAGCTTGAGCGAATTCGACTTGAATTCCCCGTAGAGCTCGAACGGATCCTTGTTGCTCATCACTATGGCCGATGTGCCCTCAATGTGCTTGACAAGGTCCTTCGACCTGCTGTCGCTCTCAAGTATCTTTATAAGCAGATTCTTCCTGCCCATCACTACCTTTATGCTGCCGCGCATCCTGTTCTTCGACAGCTGCAGCAGCTTGTCAGGTATGCTGCCTACTGGCATTATGCCTATGGTCTTGTAGCTCTTGAGCTCCTTGCTCGCCGATTCTACAAATTTTTCCTTCTGATCTCTTGTAAGCATAAAATCACTACAATATCTTTATCGGCGTGCTCATTGTGAGCTTCATGTATATCGACCGCAGCGTATGCTTGCCGAGCTGCTTCGCCAGCGTGTTTATGACAGCATCCACATTCTCTGTTATCTGGTCCGTGCTCATCTTCTCAGTGCCTACCATGCAGTGCACAGTGGGCAGGTATTTGCCCTTGCTCCTTATGTATATCGACTTGCTCACGTTCTTTACCATATCCTCGATGCTCGTGCCAACTATGGGCTTTGGCATCTTGTTCCTCGGTCCGAGGAACTGACCAAGCGCCTTGGCAATCTGGGGCATCAGGCTCGGCTGGGCTATTAGCTCATAGCTTAGGAGTTCGTGCTGCTTTGACGCATCAGCGGATATCGAGGCCAGCTCGGGGCTCTTTATAACCTTCACGCCCAGGGTATTTGCCTTGTCTACAATATCGGGGCTGTCGGCAAACACCGCTACGCCTCCTCCCTTGCCCTTGCCGTTCGGCAGCGCTATGGCGAGATTGAGCCTGTTCGCAGGCTTGCTGAAATCCACGCCTTTAAAATTGACCGCAAGCTCTACGCTCTGGGCGAACTTCCTCTTGCCCTTATTTTCATTTATGTAGGCGTCAATCTTCTTCTTCAGATCTTCTTCCATTAATATCCCTCCTGCATGGTGCAGTGCTTGCGGGAAAACAAGTCAACTTTTATTTAGGTGGGAAACCTATATAAACATTTGCAAATTTCCTGCCTTACCTGCTTTCTACCTTGGCCTCGAAATCCTCCACCTTGTATGTGAACTCATCGTTAGTCTTTATGCTGCCGCGCTCCTTGAGCACCTCTCTCGTGAGCAGGTAGTACACGAAGGCGAGTGCCCTCCTGCCCCTGTTGTTCACCGGTATGAGAATATCGGTGTACTTCGTCGAATTGTCAGTGTCGCTCAGCGCGATTATCGGTATGTTTATCTTGCTTGCCTCCTTTATGGCCTGCTTCTCGTTCCTCGAGTCGCTTATGAAAAGCAGCGCTGGCTCCATGAAGTCCGGCCTGCCCGGGTTCGTGAATATGCCTGGGTTCACCCTCCCTTCTAGGAACTTGGCCCCTATGAGCTCGGCGAACTTCTTCGCGGCGTATATTGCGTATATCCTAGAAGCAGTTACGACAACCTTGTTCGGGTCGTACCTTGCGAGCACCCTCGCCGCAATCTTTATCCGCGAGTCTATGGTCTTGACGTCAAGCAGGTAAAGCCCATCCTCGCGTATCTTGTATATGAACCGGGACATGCCTGGCGCCTTGACCTTTGTCGCGATGTGTATTCCTTCTTCTAAGTATTCGTTTTGGTTAACGAGCAATTCATCTTCCATTTTATACACCTTCTGGGGCCGCCGAGATTTTCAAGTGCTTTTTGAATTCCCGAAAGTTCTCGGGTCGCCAGCACCCCAAGCTGGAAGCCTACCAAGCTAGCAGACGGCCCCATTGATTATTATTTTCAAACACTTACATATTTATAACGCAATCATGTTCTATGCTTTCAGCTCTTGTTGCCCATCGTTATGAATTCGTCTATGAGCTCTATGTTGCTGACGAACATGCGCCTGCAGCAGTACCTCTTGACTCCAAGGCTGTCGAGTACCTTTGCAGGATCCTCGTGCTCCGTGTTCACTCTTTTGTCGTATTCTTCCCATTTGTCAGCAAGCACTGCACCGCAGCTGAAGCATCTAACCGGCATCATCATTCATATCACCAATCATCTGTACGAAGTCTGGAACCTCGCCCTTGCCTTAGGTCCAAGGTACTTCTTGGGCTCGACCCTCCTGTTGTCGTCTACCAGCACTGTCCTGTCGTATTTGAGGAACTCCTTCCTTACCACATCGCCTTCGGAGAATTCTGCAAGCGCCTTGGCTATCGAATTCCTTACCGCCTGTGCCTGCGATACCCTGCCTCCTCCCTCAACTGATACCTCTATGTCGGACTTGTGCATCGCTTCCCTGGTCAGCGGCGACACGAAAACAGGCTCTAGCATGAGCATCCTGAGCTCCTCCGGCTCTATGACTGTTACTGGCACACCGTTGACCCTTATGGAGCCAGCTCCCGTCCTTATCCTTGCCCTAGCTATTGACCTCTTCCTCCTTCCGCTTACCACTACCACTTTCTCGGAGCTTTGCGACTTCTTCCTTGCCGGTGCGCGCTTCTTTGCCGTTTTTCCCTCTGGCAGCGCCTCTTCGGTGCGTATTTCTTGCGACGGATCCTTCTCAATCATTATCTCTTTTTCAGCCATAATATCAACTGCATCTATCAATCATTTGCCCTCTTGTATCCAAGCAGCTCTGACAGTTCCTTCACCGTCATCGTGTTGACGAACATTCCCCTGACATCTTTAACTTTCAATTCTTCGATCTTTGCTCCCTCGAACGCCTTGGGCACGCCCACGAATACAAGCAGCCTCCTGTACGCGTCCTTGCCGTGCGGCTTCCTATACGGAATCATGCCGCGTATTATCCTCTTCACGAGCATGTCGGGCCTCCTCGGCCAATAAGCGGAATGCTCCGGATTTGCCTTTTCCTTCAGGTTGACCCTGGTAGTGTACCTTTTCACTATGTCGTTCTTGCTGCCGCTTATTACTGCCTTCTCGGCGTTTATCACAGCAACCTTCTTGCCCTGCAGAAGGCTCTTGGCCGTTACGCTGGCAACCCTGCCGACTACCTTCCTGTCCGCGTCAATTACCAAATACTCGCTTGGTTTGATGTCTCTCATATGAATCATACTATTATGTCTATTTTTGCCTTCTCCTTGTCGACTATGCCATACAGCTCATTTATGCTTATTATGCTGCAGCCGGAATCGCGCAGCGCTTTCTCAGCGCTCTCCGAATACTCTACTGCTGCTATCCTCACTTTGTGGCTGAGCTTGCCCTTGCCAAGCACCTTACCTGGGACAACTACGAGGTCGTTCTCCTTCGAATGCCTGCCTATCTTGTATATGTCGACGCTGGCGCTGCTCCTCGCAGGCACTGCAACATTCTTGTAAATGCTCTTCCATAAGCCCTTGTGCTTGCTCTCCTTCATGCCCTTGCTGGCAATGTCCATCCATTCCTTGGTTGGGGCTCTTTCTATGTTAAGTTTCATGACTTTTCACCATAATCATGCGAGGGGTGAGATTTGAACTCACGCAGCCACTAAAGGCACAAGAGTTCTGATTTTCATCCTCAGTCTTGCGCATTTGACCATGCTCTGCCACCCTCGCATATCAGCGTACATTTTGATCAGCTTATCTTCTTCAGCTCCTTTTTTAGCTCTTTCACTTCCTCCTTTATGCTCTCTATGGCCTTGTATGCTATCTCCTTGGGTGACATCTGGCCGAAGGTCTCTATGTAAAACTTGAATGATGTATCATCTATTGGCTCGAAAGTCACGAACCCTGGCTGGAACTTTGCGTGCTTGGCTCCATTGCCGAGCACCGCCTTGCCCTCTATCCTCAATTTCTGCCCTTCGGCGAGCTTTATTATGGGTATGCCTTCATTGGCAACCCGTACCTCCTTGTCAGAGCTCACGAGGTCTTTCGAGTAAACTATTCCTGGGCCGGATGCATCAAGCGTGAACAGCACCTCATCCGCCTCGCCATAACCCTTCTGGGGCGTAGATATTGGCACCAGGCCTATACGGTGTGCTATGTACTCGTCGAATATGGCGCTTGTGTTCTCATAGAACATTGCCTTGTCTATGGCGAAGCACTTGACCCTGTTCATTACGGCGCGCCTGAGCGTGTTCACATGATAGTTGTCAGTGCCGCTCACTTCGAATTGCAGCGCCTTTTCATCGTCTTCTATGATTTTTATCTTCATGGGGTCACTCCATAAGGGCATCGGCATGCGTGCCAAATATACATAAACGTGTCGAAATGCATAAAACCTGCATATAAAATAAATAGCTTAAATAGCTTATATACAATAGTTTATTTATATATTGTGGTAGGCGCAGCGGTTAGCGGAACAGGCACTAAGCCAAGCGCCGCCCGCATATAGGTACATGAATGATTTTATGAGTCTGGAGAAAGCGCTTGACGACGAGATGAAGAAGCCAGGTTTCGGTACAGCCAACTGCCACCTGTCATTCAAGGAACGGCCCCACATATCGAAGTCAAAAGTTGATATGGCTGACGGCGCAACATACATAAACATAGGGGAGAGTTTCAGGGCCAGATACAGCGCCATCTCCGCGAAGTACATCGCATCTGTAAACATGACGTACGACCTTTTGCTGAGCGTATACGACGTCGACACAAAGGACCTGTTTGCAATGCGCGTCCTGAAGCATGCAACCGATACGTTCAAGGCTCTCGAGAAGTATACCTCGGGAATCAGCCGCAACAAATACAAGCGCTTCGAAGCCAGGCTGATAGGCATGCAGAACAAGCAGGACTACAGCATACTGATGCCTATATTCAAGATACTCGGCAGGTACAAGGTGCCTGTGGTGGAGGTGGACCTGTTCGGCGACCAGATTAGGCACATAGCTCTGGAGACATTTTTGGGGGTCAGCTTCAACGTGTTGCTCCTAGACAGGATATACAGGCCGGGGGAGCTCAACAACCAGATGACACATGAACAGCTTGAGGCGCAGCTCATGAAAAGCGCCGCTTCGCCAGTCAAGAAGTGAAGTGCGCAGCTGCCAATGCACTATATACCGGACCGCTTCCTGTCAATACACTTCTCTTCAATTCCAGCCCGCTGCACCTAAAACTGCCGAAGCTGTGCGCCTTTATGCCGTTAATAATCCCGCCAAGCGCCTCCATCCTGCTCCTATCGAGGCCCTTGAATCTCGCAAAGGTGATGTGCGGCGTGAACGCCCTGTCCTCTTGGGGTATGCCTGCACGCTCGAACAGGCTCTTCAGCTGTGTGTGGATTTCCAACAGTTCAGCCGCTCCTTTTCGAATGCCAACAAACGCCACGCCCTTCCCTCTGGATTCGAATACGCCACCACCATCTACAGATATGTCGAACTGATGATGCCCATACCCCTTTACCGTACCAGCTGCACGCTCAAGCCTGTTCTGGTTCAAGTAGCCCAGGAAGTTCATTGTGATATGCAGCTGCTGTACCTCTATGCTTCTCGCCAACCCTTGCAAGTCTATGCCTGATACGGCTTCCTTCACATCATCAGGTATGCATACGGCCACGAACGCGCGCGTTTGGCTTTCAGGCACAATATCACCGCATGAACTTTGACGAATACACTGCCAGCACTTTTATGAAGCGTCCTATTACTGGTATGCCTGTGCTCATCTTTTCAACCATCTCCACTTCTTCCTTCCCTATCCCTCCAAGAAGGCCGAGCAAAGCAGGATAGACTATGAGCATGGCGAAGAACGCGACGACTATGAGCAGCTCGTAGTTCCAGCCCAGGAATATGAGAAGCACATAAAGCATGCCAGCCGCAATCGTGTTTGCCGCAACGGCGAGCAGCAGCCTCTTCACTTTCAGCCTCAGATCGAAATACTTCACCATCAGCCGCACGAAGAATATGCCGCTAAGTATGGGCGTTATTAGGAACAGGAGCAGAACAGCGCCAAAGCCCTTGAATGCAGGTATGAGCAGCGGTATTAATGCAAGCTGTATCACTGATATGAGTATGTTGTACTTCATCATGGTCTTGACCTTGTTTGCACCTATCAGCGCCGCACCGGCATACGCGCTCAAAAGGCCTATTACCATGCCTATGCCCAGAATGCGTATATACATAGGCGCAAAAGTGTACACGCTGCTGAAGGCCGTGAACGAGAATGGCTGCGCCAGCACCACTACCGCTACGAGCAGCGGTGCGACGAGTATGAATGAGAAGTATACGGAATTGCTGTATATCCTGCCTATATTCCTGCTGCCCTGCATGCCAGTGAAGCTGCTCGAGAATGCGGTCAGGAGCGATAGAGATATTGAACCTGTTATTATGTCTATGAGCGATCCTAGCCTTGAAGCAACTCCAAAGTTGCCCAATATTACCGTGGTGGTGAATATGCCCAATACTATGAGCGCGAGGTTATTCACAACTGTGCCGAAGAAATTCGATACAGTTATGGGCATGGAAAACTTGAGCATCTTCTTCATGAACCCCAAGGTCGGCATAACGAGCTTTGCGCCTTCCGAGGCATACATGTATGCAAACGCAACTACGAATGCCGCAGTAGACCCTAGTATAAGCCCTATGAGCGGAGCCAGAGCCCCGAAGCCTGCCAAGGCGAGACCTATGCCTACTGATGCCTGTACTATCGCCATTGAGAGTATAGATACTGAAACGTGCTTGCCGTTGCCATAGCCTACTAGCGCAGAAGAGGTCCCGCCGTACAGCATTGTCGTCAATATTGATATTGCGGCTATGTCGATGATGAAGCTGTCCGCAGCGTCATGGAATACGAGCATCGCAAGATACGAGCTGAAGAGCACTGTAACTGCAGCAAGCACTACGCCCGCTATGAAAAGTATGAACAGCCCATTGGCTATGTGCAGGTTTACACTCTCATAATCCCCCTTGTGCTTGTATTCGGCTATGAACTTGTTGAGCGAAGTGCCTATGCCGAAGTTTCCCACGGAGCCGAAGAAACCCGCTACGGCTATGGCGAGCGTATAAACGCCGTACACACTCGGCCCAAGTATCCTCACTATTATTATGAATGCTGCAGCCATCAGGAAGAATGAAACTAGCTTTCCAAAGAGTATGAAGCTGGCTACCTTTGCCGCTCTGCTTCCGGTCTCGTATATGTCCTCCTGCACATCATCCTTGTAGAGCTTTTCCATCGAAACCATCGCAATCATCGAAAGTCAACGCATGGCAGACCTTAGCACATCGACCATATGGTGCAGCCTGAGCTTCGATCTGCCGTATCTCCTTGCATGGAAAGTGTTGTACCCTATCTCGGCTATGCTCACCCCCGGTCCAACCATCCTGAGCAGGTCGAGAAGGACCTTATAGCCGCCGGGCACGAATCCGTCCGGATTGTCGCGTATGACCCGCTTGAAGAGCGCAGACCTAACACCGAAGAACCCAGACATGGGATCACTCACTATGCTTTTCCTGCGCAGCATGAATATAAGAATTGTTATAACCGTGATGCCTTTTGACAGCAGCATCCTGTATGCTCCCCAGTCCTTCACCTTCCTGCGTATCCCTACAGCTATGTCGTGCGTGCGCAGGGCATCATACAAGTATCTGACCACATATGGCGGATGCTGCAGGTCTCCATCCATGACTACTATGTACTCTGTATTTACCATCGACGCAGCATCTACCACGCTGGCTGTGAGCCCGTGATTCCTCTTTTTTCGCCTGTCCAGGAAGGTAATGCCGCCATGCCTTCTTTTCATTTCGAGAACGATATCCCTGGTTGAATCGGCCGAGTTGTCATCTGCGACTATTATGCCTACGCCGCTATACCTCTTTTTGAGTTCGGATATTAGCGTGCCTATGCTCCCCTCCTCGTTTAGCGTGGGTATGATTATAGTCAGATTGTCGTAAACCATGCGCTAACCTTCAATTATCATATATATGCTTCCGCAACGCATCCTGGCAGGCAGATTTCCTCGCAATACAGATGAATGCTCATAATCTTTTTATACTTATATCAATATATGCTATCTGTCATGCATATTCAATAAGCAATTGCGTATTGGCCATGCAGACCGTATAATATCTAACGTTAGTGCTAATATGCCAGATGACACGAACCCCACGCAGGAACCCTCCGAAGGCATGTCAGTGCAGGCTTCCCGCCCAGCCGATACTGGAAACAAGGCTACCGGCAAGTACTTTGGTTATGTGGGGAAAGCGATAAAGGACAAGTTAAAAGAGCGCTACGTATTCTCCTTTGTAATATATTTGGCGATAGCGCTCATAATATTTGCACCAATAACAGCGAACATGTCCCACATGGCTCCTGGCTCAGGGGGAGACATGTTCCAGAACCTCTGGGACATATGGTGGGTCGATTATGCTACATTCACGCTGCACACGAGCATATGGTACACCAACCTACTTTACCCTCCATTGGGCTATCCGCAGGGCGTTAGCTTAGCATACCAGACAATGTCGCCGATAGGCTCTCTGCTGTCGCTGCCATTCCAGCTTGTCAACATAATATTTGCATACAACTCCATCCTTTTCATAAGTTTCGCGGTATCAGGGCTTACAATGTTCATACTTGCCGAATACCTTACAAAGAACAAGCATGCAGCATTCATAGCAGGGATGATATTCAGCTTCAGCGCCTTCCACATAGCCGAAGCGTTCGCGCACATAGATTGGATGTTCGTGGCATGGGTGCCGTTGGCGCTGTATTTCTTCCTAAGGATGCTCAACGGCGAGAATAACCTACTCAACCCGATCGGCCTCGGCATAGCACTTGTCCTTGTTACCTTCATGGGTGACATTGAACAGCTGCTCATGACGACATTCATGTTCATAATAATCATACTTGCGTACCTTGTATACTACGCATATGCCGCATACAGGGGCACGCACCAGCGCAATCCCGTCATCGGCATTCCGTTCTGGAGATCCATCATTATCGCTGTTGTGGTAACCTTGGTCATCGGGTCATTCGGCTTTATACCAATAATAAGCACTCTCACTTCGCATTCAGCATCAATAAAAAGTACAGTAAACCAGTACAATTCGCCAATCAACAACGAAGCATACAGCGATAACCTCCTATCATTCTTCCTGCCAAGTTTCTATAACGGATTCTTCAACGGAGCTGCAACATCATACTTCGGCATATACTACACCAATGGGTATGCCGACCCTACCGAGAAGATATCGTACATAGGCTACGTAGCCATACTGCTGGCGCTCTACGGAATATACAGGCTCGGTATAAGAAAGACAGGATTATGGATACTCATTGCTGTGGTATTCGGGTGGATGTCATTGGGCCCGTATGTGCAGATAGGCTATTCGCCTTTCTCGCAGGCGCCATCCGTAATGAGCTCTACAATAACTAGCATACCTGGGATATACTCGCTGTACCACGATGTGCCTCTATTCAATGTTGTTCGCGAGCCTGGCAGATTCGACCTTATATTCGAAATGTCCGCCGCAATAATGGCTGCCTTCGGATTCAGCGAACTTGCAGCAAGAAGATTCAAAACCGCTAAGAGCACCACTGCTGCCGCAGCTATAGTCTGCATAATATTCTTCATAGGCAGCTCAGGCATAGTCTATGGCAATGCTGTGCCCTATGTTACTACACCTGTGCACATACCTAGGGTATACTCGGAAATAGCAGCAGACAATGCAAATTTCACCGTGCTGATACTGCCTGCGCTGAGTGACCAGAATGCTATGGACCCTGCTACGTTTATGGGAGAAGATACATTTTATACAGCAATAATGCACAAGCCCATAATAGGCGGCGACTTGACAAGGCCAAACCAAACCGAAACACTGTATATGTTGAATCTTCCTATCGCTGTACAGGCGCAGAGCCTCGAGCTCGGCGCTGGGCTATACTACACCTCACCTGTGGCAGAGAATTATACCAATGAAACGCTGCTGACATTGTACAATTACAACGATGGCCTAATGCTTGTAAACGGGGCAGGGTTTAACAGCACGCAGCTGAAAGAAATGCTGTCATACTCATCAAGCGTATTCGGTCCGGCCATAGCCGACAACAATACATATGTATTCTCAACATCAAATGCGATAAGCAACAGCGTTTACCGTAGCTTCGTGGCCTACCCATTGCTGCAATACTGGGGCACGACGAGCAAGCTGGTAAACGGTGCATCACAAACCTTCTGGGTGCCTCTGGGCGGAGGGCCCATAGAGGTGTACTCCCCATATACGAATACTACTGGCATAGCCAACAAAATATCATCTGGAGCAGTCCAGGCAGTAAATACGACCATAAGTTTCGAAGCTATGTCCTCTCCGGTCCCCATAACCATGGAAGTAGGCAGGATTACATCAAGCGGCAGCGTGCAGCAGGTAGCATTGCTGAACCTCTCGAGCTCTAGGCTACTGGGCTACACGGTAAATACAATCACCGAATCCGGTCCTGCATCACCTACGGCATTCGTCTTCATGAGCAATACACCCGGTTACAATTCGACCTCAATCCTGATTCGCAACATAACATTCAGCACGAAGTGAAATGATGCAGCTGAAGATCATCATAGACTCGAGGGAACGGAATACGGAGCTCATATCCGCCTTGGAGAATCGCGGAATAGAGGCCGCGATAAAGACTCTTGCAGTTGGCGACTATATCATATCCGACAGGGTTGGAATCGAAAGGAAGACCGTATCGGATTTTGAGAGCTCGCTGATGAATGGGCGGATGTTCGAGCAATTGGCCAGGCTTAAGGAGGCATATGAACGCCCCATACTGCTAATAGAAGGCAGCAGGGAGGATTTCAGGCTAAAGCAGAATGTAGTTTTCGGCGCAATAATATCTATGTACATCGATGACAATCTGCAGGTCCTGCTGTCCGAAGGCATAGACGATACGGCGGACATGCTACTCTCGCTGGCAAAGCACGAGCAGTCTGGAAGAACAAGGATGCCTTCGCTAAAAGGCGGAGCCCATGCATATACCGATTCCGAATACCAAGAGTACATGGTAGGCAACTTACCCGGGGTGGGGCCCAAGCTGGCAAAGGCGCTCCTGTCGCACTTCGGCAGCATAAGAAACATAGCAAGCAGCGACATGGAAGACCTCCTAAAAATAGACAAGATAGGCAAAGTGAAAGCGAAGCGGATACTCGACATACTGAACGTAGATTACGAGGACGCAAAGCACAGGGTTGTGAATCAAAGATAAAAAGCCGCGCCATGATGGCATGCACATACATCAACACGGTGCGTATACAAGTTCTAAATATATTATGCCTTAACAATAAAGGAATATATAGGGTAGCAATAGGGCGAGGCATAAATAAAAACAGTAGGTATATGGCGATTACATGGTAAAATTAGAATTTAAGGACAGCGGCATAGAGATAGATTTGGAAGGAATCGAGAAAATTCTTGCAATTAAAAACCGATTATTTATACCGTATGGGCACATAATTAATGTAGATGACAATGCAGAAAAAGTAAAAGCTTATTTAAGGGTCGGAGGAACCGCTTTGGGGCATCGGCACTACGATTATGGCAGGTTTATCACTAACGAAGGAAAAGGTTTCTATGTGATGAAAGACAAGGATAAAGCATTCGCAATACACTTACGAGATGAACCCTACAATGTCATAGTCCTCGAGCTTGACGATAATGCGAGTATGATATCCCAGATAAACAAAGAAATAACAAAACACAAAACGACTCAACGATACTGATATACCATAGGTGACAGAAGTGCCAGACCCTCCGCTATTGCAGAAGGATTCAAAAGAATTTATTCGTGGGAGTTTGCCAGCCATGACAGTCATACATGCTCAATGCAGGGTCGAGCTGTCAGCAATAATCAAGGATGTCAAAAAGCCGTATCATGCCCAATATTCTTGGAGTTTGACTTCTAGACGGCATCTGCGTCAATCCTGCAGTCTTGAGACTGCCATCTTCTGCAAGATCCTTCTATTCAATAGTGCATAATCCGAGTCTATGCCGAATGTTTTCGCGACTTGTAGTTCTCTTTCGCTGCTAGCCCTGAATTCGGACAGTTTCACGAACTTCATTGCCGCATGCAGCGCACCGGATTTGTTCGATGCTACAATAAACTGCTTCGTATCTTCTATTCTGAACAGCCGTGTGGCAGTGCCTATCTGCCTGGTCATGGCAGCAAACAGAAGGAATTCAATATACAGCTTCTTCGATATATTGGTGCCTTCCGAAAAGGCTTCAATAGCATTGGCATAAGCGGCTTGCAGATGAAGCTCGTTTATAACTTTGCCAATATTGAATACCTGTATCAGGGTAGAACTTGAATTCATGCCGATAATGCTGTTGACAAGCTCTTCTGGGCTCATCGCAGAGCTGCCTTGCAGCACTTTCAGCCTGTTGCCCGCCACAGATTCGCGCATGTGATCACCAAAATGATAACATGTATATATCTTATCGATTCTTATTTAAAAACGTGGTCATGGGTGAAAACATGTCATATATAGATAGGATGAAGGCTAAAGACGCTGCGATGGCAGAGAAACGCATCAAGGCAGCGAACAAAGCGCTGAAGCATCAGGAATATGTAGTTGCAGCAAGGAATTTTGAAGAAGCAGCAAGGTTGTGTGTATCCTCTGGCAATACTGATAGATGCGATAAACTCTCACGCGCATCCGCTGCGCAATACCAGAATGCGGCAGAGAAAGCATCATCAGAAGGATTGCGGTCCAATGTGATTGCCATATACTACAAGGATGCCGCACGCGTGCTTGGAAAAGTCAATAAAAAGACACAAGCCGACAACGAAACGATAACCGCATTCTTGAAAAAATCAGAGCAGCTCTTGCTCCGCATAATATCGGATTCAAAAGAATCTGATGGTGCAGAAGCCACGGCAGCCCCGAGGGCTGCCATAGTGCACCAATACACTTCTTTGGGCAGAGTGGCTGGTGACGAAGCCCTAAAAAAGGAAGCCGAAGGAAAGGCGATTGAAGAGAAAATGAAAAACCTTATGTCTAATGCCACCATACCAAAAATATTTGGCATAAAACCTTCATTCGGTCTGGAAAAAGAGGCCTTGGAGCGCGGGGCGCTCCCTAAGGAGGAATTCATGAGGGTATTGAATACTGCAATAAAAGAGATAGATACGGATGTGAACCTCAAGATATATGCCATGGCCGCACATAAAAGCCTTGAGACGGCCAAATTATCTGCGCGCAATGGTTATGATGAATCCGCGAAGGATATGGCAAAGAGGGCGCTAGAGCTTTACACGGCTGCAGGAAAGGCGCTCAAGAAGGACAATCATATGGGCGCAGCCAAAATATACGAGAGCAAAGCTAATGTTTATGGGTTTCTGAATCAAAAAGACGATGCAAAGGCAGCAATAAAGCGTGCCATAGACCTATACATATCAGAATCCAAGGGATATTCGTCCAAAAAGAAATGGCATGCCGCGTTGCCCCCATTGGAGCACGCACAAAAGCTCGCCCAAGCTTATGATCTGGACTCCATTCAGTCGGATTTGAGTGCCAGGATGAGCAGCATCAAAGGCAATATAAAGTAGTGAAAGGCAAGTCAGCGGAATGTTATTATATCTATTAGCTATAAGGTAAATGTATCTTATGTGGTGATGGAATGACTGAGACAAAAGAGGTTAGCGGCAGGGATGCTGTGCATGTGGGCTCTGCTAAGGGTTATAATCCAGCAATGAACAAGTACCTGGTGATAGGCAACGAACAGATAGTCGAGGTATTGCGTAAGACGAAGGCTGAACTGCGCTACAAAGGCACCGGGCACGTAATTGCCGGAATAAAGCAGCAGATGGGGATGACGGCCAATGACGAGGGTGCCGTAAGGTTGCCCAAAAAAGATTTCGCTAGGAATTCGATGATAACAAATACGTCGACATGGAAATTCAAAATACCGCAGATAGTGGTGACAAACGACAGGATATTCTTCCTCCATAAAAACGGAGAAGTGATGATACCTACAAATTCTATGTCATTGGTGTATAATCCAGAGGCCAAGCCCCTGCTCATTCAGCTCTACCACGAGACCAGGGAGCGCAAGGACGACCTAAAAGAGGCAATCGACGCAGGCGACAAATCGGCGAAGAAGGCCCTCAAGGGCATGAGCGGCGCCGCATACGGCAAAGGCTGGAAAGGCAGGGTAGCAGCACGCCTCAACGACCTTAGGGGATGGTGGGAGCTCAAGGAAGTCAGTATGGACGGCAATAAAGTGCAGCTTCAGCTGAACTGGGACACGCCGCAGCACATCGAGGATGCAGGAATAAACACCATCGAAGCGATGAAGGCAACTATGGGCGCACCTTATCCGAACGTAAACCCGCTGTATGTGACGTTCAAGCTAAAGGCGAAGGATGCCGAAGCGCTCTATTCCCTGCTCAGGAGAGCGCTTCAGTAAAGCGATCTTGTTTTTGGGGCGTTAGCGCCCCTTTCTATTATATGCCCATTATTGTTATTGCGGGCTTTCGGACTTAGTGTCCTCTAGTGCTTTGAAAAAACAAAACAAGAATGGAGAAGAGCTTGCTTATATATTAGGCTTTAGTAACGGTATGTTCACAGGTCGCCGAAGCTCCCTGCTTACGCACCCGTCCTATCAAAGTCGTCTATTGCGACCGCCCTAGTGCCTCGTTTC
>JAMCYB010000008.1 GCA_023474385.1 Candidatus Martarchaeota archaeon
ATAGGTAATATTTTGATGGATACGCCTGCGCGTAGTGTGCCCTTTAGCAGTATGTATTACCTTCATCGGTGGCATACTTGCATGTGCGGTTTGTACCAGCTTGTTATCTGCGTTCAAAGCGTGTGTCGCAATCATATGCCTCCAATGCTTGAGAATATGGTGCCTATCATAGTGCCTACCACAAAGTATATTCCCAATCCTCCAAGCACGAACAGCGGAAGCCATCTAAGGCCCTTTATCGCCGAGCCGCTTGATATCGAGGACATGATCAGGCTTGCAAATCCGGTTATTGCAATTATCGCTATGAGCGAGAAATCGTGGTACTGCGCAGGAGTTATCTTTGGCGGGCTAGGCTTCAGGAACGATATGCCTGTAGTGGGCAGCCCTCCTGGGTTCTGCGTCAGTATGCCCTTCCACACTGTATCAGTAACGAGTATCATCTGGCTTGTGAGGCCGTAAAGCACTGGAGCAGCTATAAGCCCTGCAAAGGCTATGAATATGCTGTACATAAGCATCTGCCCGGCTATCTCCTTCTGCGCTATCTGCTGCGCCCTCTGGTCCCTCGATATCTGGTCTAGAAGGTCGGCCATTGCGCCTCCGTACTTGAGCGATTCTACCATCATCCTTATGGAGTGCTGCAGCTGCACCGACTTGTACTTGCCCGAAAGCTCAGTCAATGCAGCTTCCATGGTCTCTCCGCTGAAAAGCTTCCTGCTCATGTCCTGCACATCCTCGCTGAAGAACGAAAACTCTGGCTTGGCTGCCAGCAGCATGGCCCTGTCGAGCGCTATCCCGCTCCTCAGGTTTGCCGATGCGAGCTGGAAATAGTCAGGCAGCATCTTCTCCAATCTCGTCTTCCTGCCGTCTATCCTGTACTCTATTACCATGTATATTACTGCTGCGAATACGGCCCAGCTTATCACTCCGGCTGCGACGCCCAGCACTGCATTGAGCTTGATGATTATGGTAAGGGCTGCTGATACCGCTATCATTATTATTACGCCGAAGAGTATCATCATCCTGAGCACTCGCTCTATGCTTATCTTCATGCCGGCAAGGTCGAGCTGCCTTGATAGGTATATCACCGCCCTCCTTGATACGAGCCTTTCGAATCTTATTGCCATATAATCACATCGAGAATACCGGCCTCGACCTCTTTATCATCTGCAGGAATATAAGCTGCAGGAATATTATGCCTACCAGCGCGGCTTCAAGTATCGTTATGTTAACCGTGAAGATGGATATGAATGTCGTGAGTATGGTAACTACAGCGATGCCCATGCTGGGCAGTATTATTCCGAAGAGCATGTAGAACATTGCTATCGCGTTGAGCTTCTGCCCGTAACGCCTCATCTCTATGGTCCTCTCCTCCGCAAGCTGGTCTATTATGCTCTGCAGAGCGCCGACGACATCCGCTCCGGACTTTATGCTTACGCTAGCCTGAAGCATTATCCTCTTGAATGAGTCGCTTTTCGTCTCCTCTATCGTCTGATCAATCGCATCGACCAGCGGCGTGCCCAGCTGCACCCTCTGGACTACCTTGGCAAACTCCTTGCTTGCCTCGCCATAGCCCGTGCTCACCGAAGTGAGGGCATTGAACAGGGGCATGCCGGACCTTAGCGATATTATCAGGTCCCTCGCTGCGAATATTATGTCCCGCTCTATGGTCTTCGCGTTGCTCTGGCCTTTGTGCTTCGGGAACTGGAGGAACGTGTTCAGGCCCACGTAGAACGCCACGACCCCTACTGCAAAGCCGAGCAGTATCGACGCGCCAATAGCTATGCCTATGTGCACCATCAGTATTATCGTCGTTATACCCAGGACTATCGCGAGCATTATCGAGGCTATGAGCATGCGCTTTACAAAATCATAGAGGCTCTCCTTTATGCCCTGCTGCCTCAGTGCAGCCTCAAGGCCCTTCTGCTTAGACCCAAGCCTCTCTATGTAGAGCTTCATCTTCGTCGGCTTTACCAGGTCCTTGTCCGATGTCTGCCTCTCTACTTCCTTCTTAAGCTGTTCTGAGTATGGGCTGGCTGGCTGTGCGCTTTTCGTCTCCTTCGGTACCTTGCCCTTTTTGGAAAACAGGCCCATCTTTTTTGGCTTGGGCTGGAGCTCTATCTCCTTTCCGTCTACGGTTATCTTCCTGTTTTCCTTTTTGCCTAGCATTACAATCATTTCTTGCTATTCAGGCTGCTCCTTGCAGAAGTGAGCAGCGAGATCGCCGTATTCAGCCTGTCGTCCCGAAGCGCCCATAGGGACTGCTCCAGCTGGCTCATCGATATCCTGTTCTTTTTCAGGCGCCTCTTCTCCTGGTTAGTCACATCAGCCAGCCCATATAGCTCTTCGATTACGACGCCTATATGCTTATCGTCAAAAACGTTTTCCTTCAGTCCCTCCAATATCTTTTCCAGCTCTGATATCTGGTCTGCCATCGATAGGTTCGGGAGCACGAGGTCGCTTTCGTTTATCTTTTTAATGTCAAAGCCCTTTATCCGGGGCGCATTTATCTCCTTTGTCAGGTCAGCAATCTCAGCACCGGCTGCCGCACTCTTGCCAGCTAGCGGCTGTTCCATCGCAGCCTTCTGCGGTTGGGCTTGGGGTGCAGCAACCTGGCCCATCTGCGAATATTGTGCCTGCGTAATTCCAGCCACTTCCATGTGCGGTGCAGTCTTTTGCCCCTCTATGCCGCGTATGGGTTTCCTGGATTCCAGGCTATCAATAAGGTTTATCATATCTATGTAGGTTATGCTGCTCCCCTCCTTTTTCATATTAAATAACGGGGATAGGTCGATCGTTGAGCGCGGCGATTGCGTAGCTTTACCCTCAAGTTCATTTAAGTATTTTACCAAATCGCCGTACGTGCTTGTTTTTGCTGTTTGCTGTTCTCCTGCCATAAATACACCTTGCTACTTAAAGAGGTCCGGCGAATACTTCACCTGCTCATTAACTATGTCAAATACCTTTGCCTTATCCCTGTAATACTGCGCGACTACCTTTCCTGCCGCGTCTACATCAAGAACGTCATTGTCGGCAAGCCACTGCAGTATCTTTGTCTTCTTCGCTATCTCATCATTTATCTCGTTTTTCGTGTATCCCGCATAAAGTGACAATGTATCCGAAAGCCTTGTCAAATCGCTTATTTGGGTAAACGTGTCATTCCTCATGTTCCACCTGTAGTGCACGTTTGCATCTCCGCTCCTAAGAACCTCGGCGAACTCCAGCGTCCTTCTCATGCCTTTCGCCCTGTGCCTGAACTGCGTTACTATGGCCCCCAGTGCGTTTATCAGTATTTTGGGTATGCCTATGGGCGGATTGGTCATCCTTATTATTGTGTCCTGCGCGTTATCTGCGTGAACTGTACCATACACGGCGTGACCGGTATGTATGGCTTCGAACAACGTCTCTGCATCCTTTTCAACTCTTATCTCTCCCACCAGAACGATGTCGGGCCTCTGCCTAAGGGAGTTTATCATGAGGTCATAAAGCTCGACCGCGCCCTTGCCCTCTGGGTTGGGCGGCCGGGTGAGCATCGGGACCCACTGGAAGAAGCTCGGAAGCGTAAGCTCCCTGGTCTCCTCTACCGATATTATCCTTCTTGTTGAAGGGAAGAATATGCTCATTGCGTTAAGGAAGCTCGTCTTGCCGCTCGCCGTTCCTCCTGATACCAGAAGGCTTATCTCGTTCTCTATGCAGAGCCATATCAGCGCTGCAATCGGCGCGTCTATAGTATGGTTCTTTATCAAAGCTGGCATCGTCCAAGGGTTCTTCGCGAACTTCCTTATGGTTATTGTGTTGCCGTTTTGCGATACCGGATACAATGTTGCATTGACCCTGGAACCATCAAGGAGCTCCGCATCCATGAGCGGCGCAAGGTTGTTTATCTCCCTTCCGACGCCCCTGCCTATCTGCTCTGCCTGGTTGTATATCGCCTCTTCGCTCTCAGGCTTTATGTTGGTCTTGCACCATCCGAACGTTTTATGGAAGACCCATATGTTTGTGGTGGAGCCGTTTACGGTTATTTCCTCGAGGCTGTCATCCGCCAACAGTGCCTCAAGGTCGCCTAGGCCAAGCATCATGTTTATTATGTATGAAGTAAGGATGCGCTTTGTTGCATCGCCGGTGTTAGGCAGGTACTTGTCTATCAGTATGCTGCTCGCCTCTATGTACTTGTTGTGCACCTCTTCCATGTACTCAGTTTCGTTGAGCCTGCTAGGATCCAGTGGCACCAACGATATTAGGTCGCCTCGCAGCGACATTATGAGCATCTTCGTAGCCTGGCCTATGCCCGGGAAGGTCACCTCATATATGGGTGCGAAGTCCTGCGAAGTGTAAATTCGCACATTCACCTCTGTGCCGTGCGCGTCAAGCTTGTAGGTACCAAGAATGTTTATCTGGTCATCTTCAGCCATTCAACTACCCTATTTCTTAGAAGGTTTGCCCCCCTGGCGCTTCTTGTTGGGGCTTTGACCCTTGTCCGTCCCGAACCTCTGGAGGTCAGATTCGAGAGTGTCTTTCATAGTGACTATATTCTCGTCTATCCCTGTCGAGACCTTGCTTATCTCATCGAGCTTGCTGGCCTTTTCCGCTATGCCCATGCCGCCCCTGGCCAGCAGCTTTATGCCTTCCTGCATCTTCTGCAGGTTGTCATGTGTCTCGGCCACCTTTGCTTTCATCCCGTCCACGTCCTTCTGTATGCTGAGCAGCGTATCATATATATTTGCAGCGTCGCCGAAATTGCTTTTCAGGTTCAGTATATCTGCCATTATGCTCTTCGAGCTGCGCTCCAGCAACTCCATATCCTTAGACACTATGCTGTAGCTCTTGCTGTACTTGTCGCTGAACTCCTTCACCGCCTCGTTGAGTGCCTTCTTCTCCTTGTCCTTCTCTTTCTTGAAGTCGCTGACCTGCTTGAGCAGGTCCTTTGAAACTTTCAGCTGCTCAGCAAGCCCCTGGTTGTACTCTTTGACTGCCTGCTCCTGCTTCCTCATCTCCTCGTCCATCTCCTTGCTGCTATTATCGAGATCCTGCCGCAGCTTCTTGAACTGATTATCAAGGTCGGACCTGAGCGACGCTATGGCCTTCTCCTTTTCTGTGCGAGCTGCCTTCAGCTTCTCGTCCGTGCTCCCGCTTCCCTTAAGAATCCCCTCGACTTTCGATATGGAGTCGTTGAGCTTCGAACTGAGATCGCCTGAGTCCAGATAATCGAGCTTCTTTAGCATGTCAGAGACCTTGTTGTTTATGCCTTCATACGTCTTCTCGAGGTTGGCCTTCATCTCGCTGACTATGCTATTCTCCTTCTCGACCTGCTCATACACTTTATTTATCTCGTTCAGCCTGCTCTGCAGCTCCGGCATCTTTTCCGAATAAATCTTGTTGGCGCTCAGCGCCGTCGCCCTCAGGTTGTCGAGCATCTCGGAAAGCTTCTGCAACTCGAGCAGCTTTGCCTCCGCATCTGTGGACAGCGACGATTGCTGCACCTCCATCTTGGCATTCATCGCCTTCGCATCGCCCTTCTGGCCTGCGGGCTCGACGAACATCTTCCCTACTTCATACTTGACCGTTATCAATCCGCTCTTCTCCAATACCTTTGCCCAGTTCTCCACTATGCTGGGCGCAACCCCGAGCTGGCTGGCTACGCTATTGATATCCATCCTGCCTTTTGCATTTACCAAGTCCAAAAGGCTGTCTATGCTAGTCCTGGTCTGGCCGTCCGCTATAGAAACACCTAGTCTATAATCTACATTAAACTTTAAATAGTATCTGTTATCATAAGTCACCAAATATCATATCAGTGGCATGCCTGCAGTGGCAAACTTTATCATGGTAAATTATATCCTCTGATAGCTTTAAATACTATTGGTTTAAAAGTAAAATAGTTTATTAATAAACCATAATTTCCGAAGTCAAATCACACAAGGGAGATCAGATGGCAGTAAAGGGATCCATGAAGACAAAGAGCAGCTACATGACCAAGGACATGTATACTACGATAGTAAAGATAATAATACTTGCAAACATCAAGGTGCGCAAAACCTATTCGTACAGGCTCATCAACGAAGTGTACACGAAATTCTCCGCATTGCCGATCCCTCGGGAGGCATTGAAGAACGATGTATATAATATTACGAAGTCGTTCATGCGCGCCGGCTACATCAAAGTCAAGACGGTGAAGGAGGGGTCTAGGATAAAGAAGTATTATACAATAACACCAAAGGGCGTGGAGGCGCTCAAGGAAACCAAGCGCGTACTCAAGAACGCCGTTGGAGAAATAATAAAGATCATGCCGTGATGATACATGAAGGGCATAATAGAGATAGAGGACCTAGTGAGGAAATTCGGCGATTTTACTGCCGTTGATAAGGTCAGCATCAGCATAGAAAAGGGCCAGATATTTGGCATACTCGGGCCCAACGGAGCAGGCAAGACCACTACGATAAACATGATACTCGGGCTATTGGAGCCCACTTCAGGGTCGATAACAGTCAACGGCCTAGACGTATCGAGGCATACCAATGAGGTAAAGCAGATGACTGGCCTGATGACGCAGGAAACAATAGTTGATTCTGAGCTGACGGCAGCTCAGAATCTGGAAATAGCTGCCAGGCTGTACCACCTATCCACAGCCGAGAGGAGGTCTGCAGTCAAAGAAGCGCTAAAAGAGGCAGAGCTTACTGATTTCGCGAACGCAAAAGCAGGCTCATTATCTGGAGGCATGAAAAGGCGGCTGTACTTGGTCAAAACCATGATACAGAGGCCGGACATACTGATACTGGACGAGCCGACTACCGGCTTAGATGTTCAGAACAGGGTGCAGATGTGGGGCCACATAAGAGCTCTCCAGCAGCGCGGCATAACAATAGTGCTGACCACACAATACCTCGAAGAAGCTGACCAGCTGTGCAACAGGATAGCTGTAATCGACCATGGCAAGGTGGTCGCTACGGGCACACCAACAGAGCTGAAGAGGCTCGTTTCTAGCGGTAGGGTTATGGAAGTCATAACAACATCGGAGGAGGCGCAGAAGGCGGCCGATTTTCTCAGGAGGAAGTTTAAGCTCGATATCAAGGTCCTAGGGGAGAAACTGGAATGCTTCCTAGAGAAGGATCCGGTGGACACTTTCGGCAAGGTGCTTGACAGCCTCGTGAAGGCGAAGATGCCAATAATATCGATAAGCATGCACCTTCCTACCATGGACGACGTATTCATAAAGCTCACTGGCTCATCCATGCGCGACTCGGTAGGCGAGCAGGTGTCCGACCGCTCAAATATAATGCTAAAAAGATGAATAGATGCCTTTGCTGAACGATACATATGCGCTGTTCAAGAGGGAGATGCTCATATTCAGGAGCAACCTCCGTACTAACATAATACGCTCCATGATATTCCCGCTAGTCCTGATACTGTTCTTCGGCAACCTTGGCTCTACAACATCCGGGGTGAACGTGGCCATAGTGAATTATGCGAACAACCCGCAGTCCCACAGCCTCATAAATGCGCTTTCATCGCAGCGCACGCTATCAATAGTAGGAATCACTTCACAGACCAGCGCACTATCCATGCTGCAGAAGGAGTCCATAGACGCAGCCATAATCATACTGCCATCATTCCCATATGCATCAGGCGGTGCGCCGAGCGTAGACGTATACTATTCGGACTCGGATGCACAGGCTGTAAGTGCGATACTTCCATTCATACAGGCACAGGCACAGGCGTACGGAGGCAGCATGGGCACGCATATCAGCACGCCTACAAGCTCCATATCCGATCCGCCTTCCAGCCCAACATCGCTGATACCACTTTACGGCACAAACAGCAACTACAAGGTCTTCCTTGTCGGAGGCATAATAGCCATGGTGGCGGCCTTCGGCACCGTATTTGGGGGAGGCATATCCATAATAACAGACAGGCAGCTTGGCAATCTGAAGTCGTTCCTCCTAGCGCCGATAAACAAGCTCTCCATAATAATGAGCAAGATACTCTCCGGGACGCTGCAATCGATGCTTTACGTGGTCGTTGCAATAGCCATAGGGCTGCTGGACGGCGCCACGATAGCCATGGGCCCTCTTGGGCTCATATGGATACTGCTGATTGCAGGCATGATATCGCTCGGTTTTTCTGGAGTTACAACCATATTGGCGTCCAGGATAAACAAGGTCGAGGTATATTCTATAGTGGCAAACGTGATAGTGCTGCCCATGTGGTTCTTGTCGGGGGCTTTCTTCCCTGCATCGTCGTTGCCCAGCTTCATGAGGCCCCTAAGCACATACAACCCAATGACGTACGCTACGCAGGCGGTCAGGGATGTCATGATACTGGGGTACTTCCCTGCAAACGCGATACTCATAGACCTGTCTGCCCTACTCGCATTCCTGGTATTTGGGATAGTCGCTAGCGTGTTGCTTTTCAAGACTCATATTGATTAGGTGTTAAAATGTACAGACATAAGCTAAGAGATAGGGATTCAGGTCTGGGCAGGCATGTGCTGTTGTTCCTGGTACCGGTTTTGCTGGCAGTAATGATCTCTGCAGCTGCAGCGCAAGCGCAAAGCCAGCTGGCAGGGGCAGGCGACAACATGCTTTCGCTATCCAACGTGTACGTTTCCCCGACTCCAATAATCGCGGGCAGCAACATCAACGTGAGCTTCAGGCTCTTCAATTCATATTCAAGCGAGCTCAGCGACGTGAACATAGGGCTGGCATCCGAAAGCCCCATAATAAATGTATCCCCTTCCAATACGTATCTTATAGATGCGATAGGGTCAGGTACGTATGGCGGCCTCGGGTACAACCTATTCACCTATACATTCCACCTGCCATCAACGCTTGAAAGCGGCGAATACACGATAGACGTGATGGCGAACTACAGGGTGAGCGTAGGCTCGCCCGGCACGGATGTACCAGGCGAATCTGTAATGCCGATAATGTTCTACGTTCACGGCAAGCCCAACATAGGGGTAAACCTGCTGCCCACTTCACAGATAGTACCCGGCAACGCGTTTACATACCAACTTGAAGTGGTCAATAGCGGCGGCGCAATCGCAAGGAACGTCACGATAAAGATATTGGGCTCAAACACGCTCATACCTACGGGCGAGAGTACGTTCAGCATGGGCAGCGTTTCTCCAGGGGTTCCTATGCAGTTATCCGGCAGCATGCAGGCAAGCAGGCGGGCAAGTGCCGGCGCGCATGATATACATGCAGAAGTGAGCTATTCCAGCTCAGTAGGCAACTATTCATACAACATCAGCATACCGATAAGCATATACACAGGAACACCAGCTCTGGCCATAACAGCTGCAGGCTCCATTCCATCTGTGCTCTATTCCGGGTCAAACGCAACCATAGAGCTGTCCGTGCAGAACGTTGGCGACGGCATTGCAAAGAACTTATCCATAGGCCTCAAGGGGGGCTCAGGCCTTAGCGTCAGCAGCAGTGCAAACCGCATTTTCATAGGTTCGCTCCCTGCCGGCCAGTCTGTCCCGGAAACCGTATTCGTTTCTTCCAATAGCTCATATATAGGCAACGCAACGCTGCACGCAACCGTCTCCTACTTCAATTCCGACTATTCTAACATGACGAGTTCAGTAATACCGATAAACCTGTCCATTGCTCCGAGCGCGGTATTCAACATAACCAGTGTGAGCGATTCGCTGCTGCCGGGTGCGGCATACGGAAGAATAGCGTTTACCTTGAAGAACATGGGGAATGAGCCAGCGCAGGGCATAACCGCATCGCTTCAGAGCATATACCCTCTAAGCCCCATAGCAGGCACGGCATACATAAGCAGCCTGTCACCGGGCGAATCGACGAATGTGACCTTCTATGTTAGCGTATCCTCAACTGGCGAGCCGGGGCAGTATCCTGTGACCGTATACGAGCAGTGGAAGCAGCCCAATGCGGCGAACAGCCAGCAATTCGAGGGCTCTACAGACTACTACGCACAGGTGTATAGCAGCTCCAGCGGCGCCACGTACTCAACGGTAGACGATGCGTTCGAGGCGATAGTTGCGATAGTGATTATAGTAGCAGTATACAAAAGGATAGCAAAAAGTAGACGAAAGAATACAAGAACTAAGAAATAGTCTATAAATCCTCGCTTCAAAATATGACTGGGTGTAGCATTGGATATCAAGAAAGGCATAGGTCTGGGGGCGATGGTGGATAAAGCGCTCGAAAAGTACAACGTACCAACATGGCTCAAGCCCTATATATATGATTACGTGAAGAGCGATCCAATAAATGCCATCAAGAAGGCCACGAGCTTCATAGAAGTGAGGAGGAAGCGCGGCGAAGTGACAAGGGAGTATGTTCGCCTACCTAACGGCATGGAATTCAACATCGACTTCATACAGCATGTGCTGAGCCTGTTCCATTACGGCGAGGAGAGGATAGCTGCGATATATGAGACATGGTCAAAGGAGCCCACCGGTTACAATCATGCACAATACCCTGCCCATTTCGGCCAGTTGGCCGAAATCACCAAGAAGCACGTGCGCGCTATACGCAACCTGATGGAAGGGATGGGCATAAAGCCCCTCGACCCTACTCAGGAAGCCGTAGCCGTTTTCGACGGGCTCGGCGCGATATCAGACTGGAAATCACGGGTTCTGGCGTCCGGTCTGCTACTCAAATATACCTACGGGTATCCGTTCGGCTTTATATTCTACAGGGTGTTCTATCCCGCATCGCCCGAGTTCATGCGCTCTTTCGGCAAGGCGTTCAAGAACGATGGCGATGCCAATGCATGGCTTGAAGAAGAAGCGAAGCGCATAGTGAGGGAGAAGGAACTGGCCGATCCGGCGATTATGGGTCTGGCGGAAAACCTTCTGTCGAAGGCGTATGATTCGGTAGGCAGCGAGCTGAAGATCGCTAAGAAGGCGCACGTAGAACGCGAAGCGCAGCTGCTCATGGATGTTTCGCTGGCATACCCACTTCATGCGCTGTATGAGCAGGGGCTGGCAATAGATATAGATGAAGAGATAAAGAAGATTAAAAGGCGCAGCAGCAAATGAGCCTCTTTTGCCAATGCATCATGGTGTCAGGCGCTTCCTGTCCCGTGGGAACATGGCGCACTCCCTTATGTTCTGCATGCCGGTCATCATCATCGTGAGCCGTTCGAGCCCAAGGCTCCACCCTGCATGGGGGGGCGCCCCGCAGCGCATGGCGTTTATGTAGAAGTCGAAACCTTTCGGATCCATGCCTTTCTTCTTTATTGACTCTATGAGCAGTTCAGGCAGGTGTATACGTTGCGCCCCGCTTGAGACCTCGAGCCCCTTATATATCAGGTCGAAGCTGTTGGTGTAATTCGGATCTGTGTCGCTGGGCATGGAGTAGAATGCGCGTATCGCCGCTGGGAACCCCTTCACTATTATCGCATCTCCGTAAAGCTTGTAAAGCGCCGTCTCTGCTTCCCTGGAGAGGTCGTCCCCATTCTTCACCATTATCCCGTTGCCCTGCAGTGCGTCTATCGCTTCTGCATACGTTATTATCTTGACGCTCGGAACATCAAGCTTGACTCCTAAGGTTTGCAGATCCTTGGCGTTGTTTTCCGTCACCGCCCTTACTATGCTCACTAGTGTATTGGACAATACGGCGATTGCATCATCATGGTTTGCGAACGCCATCTCTATATCCATCTGCGTGGATTCATTGAGGTGGTAAACTGTATTTGACTTCTCCGCCCTAAAAACCGGAGTTATCGTGAACACCTTGTCTAGGCCGCCTATGACCGCAAGCTGCTTGTACAGCTGCGGCGACTGCGCGAGGTATGCTTTGTCCTCGAAATAGTCCATGCTGAAGAGATCCGAACCTCCTTCCGTTGCCTCTTTCACTATCGAAGGCGTGCGTATATGGAGGAATCCGAGCTTCGAAACCGTGTCAATGAAGGTATCCGCTATGGTCGATTCTATCTTGAATATGGCTGTTGTTTCTACTCTCCTAAGGTCTATATACCTGTAATCCAATCGCACGTCGAGCTCTGCATCCACCTTCCCTGTGATTTCAAAAGGTATCTTTGCAGAGAGTGGGTTGATATTGGTCACTTTTGTTGGTATCACTTCGAAGCCCGCCTTTGCCTCGCTATTCTTCTTCACCGTGCCCCTGACCTCAACTACGCTTTCCTTCGGCAGCGACATGGCCTTGATAATGGCATCATCAGTCACCCCCTTCTTCCCGACGACCTGCACTATGCCTGACCTGTCGCGCAGCAGCAAGAACGTTAAGTTGCCGAGCTCCCTTATCTCATGAACCCATCCGTCAAGCACTACCTCCTTGCCGTCCATGTCAGCGTTAAGATCCCCTACGAAATACGTCCTTCCCATGCAAAAGCCACTTCCAAATTCATAGCCCAAAGCAATAAATGTTTGGCGGGGGCGAGATTTGAACGCGCGACCTCTAGATTTCCCGTCATCGCCGGATACGGCTCCGCACTCATTGTGCTATGCATATGAGTCTAGCGCTCTACCAGGCTAAGCTACCCCGCCAAAACAGTTATTTATTTTAGCAACAAAATATATAAAGGTGCGAAGGTATATATTGCTAATTGGAAATTCTGTGGTGTCCTATGGCGTTGAAGAGCAGCATGCCTAAGAATTCGACCATAAACGCGAAGCTAATCAACTTCGGCCATGGCAAGTATGATGCATATATGAACATGGCCATAGACGAAGTGCTCATGGATCTGGCAGATAAGACGGGCAGGTTTTTCTTCAGGACTTATGATTTCTCGAAGAGCTCCGTTATACTCGCCAATTCTGATTCGCCAATGAACCTTAAGGAATTGGACGGGAATGTGGACGTGACGCGCAGGATAAGCGGCGGCAAGCCCATATACATAGATGATAATGTTCTCTCATACAGCATAACCGGGCCCATGCACAGCATAGGCGGAGCTTTCAGAAACAGTACGGCTATCAATAACGCATTCGGCCCGCTGGTAATGGACGCCATAGCAGGCATAGCCAATTGTAGCGATAGGCTTAGCATGGGAAAGGTTTATAGCATAGAATTCGATGGCAAACCCATAGTAGGCAATGGCCAGCACCTTAACCCCTCGCACTCATTCCTGTACCATGGCGTTGCAGCAGTGGGGCCATGGGACGCCAGGAGCATAGACAGGCGCATTTGGCTCCGCCGCGAAGACTACGATGCTCTTTACACGCTCCCCAACCTGCATGACATAGCAGGTGACGGCTATACTGTTCAGGAATACAAAAGGATGCTGTCAAAGGGCCTCCACAAAGCCATCGGGATGGCGTTTTCATCCATGTCGGGCATCAGCAGGTCCGAGAAGGATGAGGTGCTGAAATCAGCCACCACCAAAGTGGCAAGCATCTACGCAAGCAGAAGCTGGGTTTTCCGCGATGATCCTGGCATGAAGCGCGATTCGAGATTCTGTCTCTTATGGCCCGACTGAAAATCACCGCTTCCCTACATAGGAAGAGAGTTCCTTTTGGTAGAGAAGCTCCTTGAGTGCCCTGCAGTTTGCTATCCAGTCCTTGATAGGTATATCCATCTTCTCGCCTATTATGGAGAACATCTCGTCGCTACCATGGGCTATTATAGGCTCATTCTCCAGGGTCTCGCGCACATGTTCCCTGACGTTCCATACCCCTACTGGCATGAGATACCCTTCGTGCACCTCCCTGAGTATTATCACTACCGCCTGCTTCTGCAGCTGCTTGAGCTTCTCGGTCACCGCGAGCCTGGCGGCATAATAACAGCCTCCTATCTCTGCATATGTCTTCCTGCCCGTATACCCCTCATATGACGAGTATATGGATATGGATGTACCGCCCTCGTTCCAGATAGTTTTGGGGTACCAGGCTTCGGCGGACTCATACTTCCACCTGCCCGGGACGAATATTATGAGCCAGCGGTTGTCGAGCGATACGTTGTAATACATGTGTATGCTATCTATCTCATCGAACTCCTTCACCTCCTTAAGGTTGCCCTTCGACAGTGTGTCATCGACCGCAGTTATGCTCCATCTTGTAGGCACGAATTTCCTGCGCCTCCCGATCCCGAACAGCCCTGCAGAGAAGGCCTGCTGTATCTTTGATACAGGTATATCGCTCTCGTAAGATTCCCTTATGGCAGTCCCTGCATCGGCATCTACATCCATGTACAGCCTTTCTATCTGCTTATTCGCCTTTATGTTATAGACGTCAAACGCCTTTATGTCTGCGCTTGGCCCGAAGGGCTGCACCTCGTCGTTCAACGCTATCTTCACGAAAGGCTTTCTAGAGAACTTCAGTTCCGCTTCTGCAGGCCTGTCTGCGAGCGCAAGGTCCCTTATCTGCTCTTCTACCCTGCCCTTCTCTACCGCATTGACCTTGGATTTATGCATGCCCCTTACCAACTTTGATCTAGAGGACACTATTTGTTCTATAGAGAACGATCGCCACCGTTCGGGCACAGCAAGTATTGAGGTATCGCCAAACTCCGGCGGCACCATAGGACCTATAGTAACGTTGGGGTAGCCGAACCTGCCTATGAATATGTCCGTAGGCGACGATCCTGAAAGGTCCAGCTTGTCCAATACTGGCATCATCTTCATGCTGTAGTAATATCTCAGCAGCGCAGGGTCGCGCATGTGCCTATAGACTATGTCTGAGCGCTTGACTTTTAGCCCATCGGGTTCGCTTGCGCTGCCGAGCTCCTTTATGATCGCTTTCCTATCTATAAGCCCCGCCAATTCTACCACATATGATATGCAAGCAGAAATATATATGCGCTTCTGGTCTGACCATGCAGTGCCAGCAAGTCCTTTTATTCTTTGATGGTAATATTGCAAATGATGGTATAATGACCGCATACAAAAGCAGGATAAGCGCCCTTTTGGGCGACGACCTTGATGCAATACTCCTATTCAATGGCAGCGAGGAAAGCAGCAATTTCCTATATATGACTGGATTCAATAGCGGGGTGTTCGAGGATACACCGCTGCTATTGCTGAAGGACCGCATGGTAATATTCAGCAGCATACTCGAATATTCTACGGCAGTGAGTCAGGCGTCTAAGCAGGGCGGCATCAGCGTTGAGAAGATGACCGGCAGAGAAGAGATTGTAAGCAGTATCAGGAAGTTCACACATGGCAAAATCGTCGGCTTCGATGGCGGATACCTGCCGTTCGGCACTTACATGCACCTCAAGGCGCTCGCAAAGCCCAAATCCGCGGTGAACGTGAGCGAAAGATTCGGCGCATTGAGGAGAATCAAGAATGCAGATGAGATAAGATATATGAAGGAGGCTGTGCGCATAGTCAAAAGCGCGTTCTCCAGCATACCTCAATACTTCAGGGTTGGGATGACAGAGAAGGAGCTTTCAGCGCGATTCAACTACCTGATGGAAGAAGCAGGTGCGGATGCGCAATCGTTCAAGACGATAGTATGCTTCGGCAAGAACTCAGCAATGCCGCACCATTCGCCAGATCAGACCAGGCTCAAAGCGAACAGCTTCATATTGATAGATGCAGGGGCAAAGTACAACAACTACTGCTCTGACATGACCAGGACATTCATATACAAACCTGAAAAGGGAAGCGTAAAGCACAGGAGAATGCTGGATATGTATGATACGGTAAAGGAAGCGCAACGCCTTGCATTAGAGAATGTTAAGCCAGGGATAAGCGGCAGCTCAATACACAAGATAGCGCAGAGCTACATTGACAGCGCAAAAGGCGGCATATACAGGGGCAGGTTCATACACTCGTTGGGCCATTCAATAGGAATAGACGTGCATGATGATAGCAGAGTCGGGTTTTCCCCATCCGTAAAGGCAAAACTGGAAGCAGGGATGGTGATAAGCGACGAGCCAGGGATTTACATAGATGGGTTCGGCGGCGTAAGGCTCGAAGACGATGTGCTCATAGAGAAAAACGGTGCAACATTCCTATGACCGCACCACAATTATAGAAAAGAAAAAGCTAAAAAAAGAAAAATAAAAAGTACTGATTACTTCACAGTTTCGGCGTGCGCCATTCCGGCGCCAACTATGCCTATTATGAAGCCTATCAGTGCTACAACGAACTGCAATGCCATGCCGTAGTAGAATATTACCAAGGCGAAAGACGTTGCCAGCACTGCGCATGATGCCGCATATGCGAACGTCTTCTCAGACTTCACAGTCAGTGTTCCGAAACTCACAAGGAACAGTATTATGGAACCAAGTACCGCAGCGCCGTAAAGTAGCGGCTCCCAGATGCTTGCCATAGACGCTCCCATTATCTTGCCGGATAGCGTGAACGTCAAGCCCAAGAAGATCAGGCTAGCGATCAGCTCCAGCACGAATATTCCGTACCTTACATTGTTGTTTGTTTTTGCCATCCTTATCACTAATGTGATACTCATAAGGTAACCTTTTAAATCTTTCTCCTGCTATAAGTCATTAAACGTAAATTTCTGCAGGCAGTAAAACCTGCGTATTCCTGCATAAAGATGGTGTTATGGCATGCATGTGCTAAACCAGCTCCCGCCCTACAACCTGTTCGGCAT
>JAMCYB010000032.1 GCA_023474385.1 Candidatus Martarchaeota archaeon
ATGCCGAAGGCTATGCAGAAGCGATTGCAGGATATCCAATGCCGGCAAAAATACGCATCCAATCAATATAGCTTCGCCAAACAAGGTATAAATAGATTGCTGATTGCAGCGCTCACGCCTTACCAATCTTTTCCTTGCCCATATACGGCACGAGCGCCTTAGGCACATCTATCGTGCCGTCGCTGTTGGCATAGTTCTCGGCTATTACTGCCAGGGTCCTTTCAACGGATATGCCCGTAGCATTGAGCGTGTGCACGTAGTGCCTTTCCCCTTTGTCGTCGTATTTTATGTCGAGCCTGAGGCTCTGCCAGTCTGTGCAGTTCGAGCAGGACGTAAGCTCCCTGTACCTCTTCTGATTGGGGAACCATCCCTCTATATCGTACTTCTTCGCAGCAACTACCCCTATGTCGCCAGTGCATATGTTGACTACATGGTATGGTATGCCTAGCTTCTGGTATATCTCCTCTTCGTTCTGCCTCAGCTCCTCGAATATCTTCCAGGAATCCTCTTCCCTGGCGAAAACGAACTGCTCCACCTTGTCGAACTGGTGCACCCTGAATATGCCCTTCGTATCCTTTCCGTGCGCTCCCGCTTCTCTCCTGAAGCAAGGGCTCACCCCTGCATACTTTATAGGTAAGTCTTTGGAGGACAGCACCTCTCCTGCATGCATGGCTGCCATCGGGTGCTCAGACGTTGCTATCATGAATAGCTCCTCCTCTATCCTTTCGAGCGCCTCCTTGCCTTCCGCTTCCTTGGTGCTGGTAGCCCTATACAACGCTTCCTCGAAATCTCCAAGCCCTGTAACCCCGTTATACATGCCCTTCCTCATCATGAACGGCGGCTCTATGGGCATGAAGCCCTTTTTTGAGAGTTCGTCCAAGGCAAAGCGCATGAGGGACTGGCTGAGCAGGACCAGGTCCCCCTTGAGATAATAGAACCTAGCGCCGGCGACCTTCGCCGCCCTCTCTGTATCGACCAGACCCATCCCCTCGAGGATCTCGCTGTGGCCTTTTTCAAGCACCTTGCTCGTGTCGCCCCATTTCTTGACCTCCACGTTCTGCGAATCGTCCTCGCCATAGGGCACGGATTCGTGCAGCGTGTTGGGCAGGTTCATTATTAGGTATTCGACCCTGTCCTCATACTTTGGCAGGTCCTTTTCGATCGCGTTTATATTGTCCTTGACCTCCTTCAAGTCTGCGACAGCCTTGCCTATGCCTTTGCCGGACTTCTTCATCTCCGCAATCTCCAGGCTCTCCTTGTTCCTCCTCGCCTGGAGATCCTGCATCTCAGTCTTCAGCGCCCGTATCTTCTTGTCGAGGTCGAGTATCTCATCCAGGGGGTAATCGCTCCTCCTCCTCTCCAGCGACTTCCTTATCTCGTCTATATGATCCCTGACGTATTTCGTAGTAAGCATGTGAATCATCCAGCATTATGTGCAATAATGTAACGGCAAAAAAGGTTATTAAAGCATTTGTGTGATATATGCCGGGGGTGCATCAATGCCGCAGAAGTATTCGATAATATATGACAGCGCGTCCTATGATTTGGCGAAGGGCGTGGCTAAGGATCTGGGCGCAGGCGAGGACGAAATGGTGGAAATAATACGCACTGCGTTCAAGGATGGCGAATTCAAGCTCCGGTTCTCCAAGGAAGTAAAGGCGGATGAAGCCGTGCTGGTGATGCGCATGTATCCAAATGTCAACGACAATGTCGTTGCTCTCATGTTCGCTCTGAGCAAGCTAAAGGGCATGGGAAAGAGTATACGGGTGGTGCTCCCGTATCTTGCATACGCCCGCCAGGACAAGGAGTTCCTTTCCGGAGAGGTAGCGTCGATATACGTGATAGGCGACATGATGGCCCACTACGGCGTTAAAGAGCTAATCACAATAGACGTGCATAGCCATGACATACTTGGAAAATTAGGCGTAAAAGTAACAAACATATCTGCTTCAAGCATGCTCGCAGAATACCTTCATAATTCAGGCAGTCTGTCGAACCCGCTGGTCATATCCCCCGATGAAGGGTCGATAGCGAGATCAAAAATCTTTGCTGAATACATAGGGGCGGATTATGCCTATCTAAAGAAGCATCGCGATAGGGCAACCGGCGAAATAACTACTGACGAAAAGGAGCTGGACGTAAAGGGCAGGGAGGCGATCATATTCGACGACATGATAGCCACTGGCGGCACGATAGTCAATGCCGCGAAGATAGCGAAATCCAACGGCGCGACAAAGGTGCTGGCGGTATGCACGCACGCCCTTCTAATAGACGGTGCGTCTGACAAGCTCAAGGATGCAGGGGTAGACAGCATAATAGCCTCCAACACGATAAGCAACAGCTTTGCAGGAATAGACGTCTCGGCACTGATATCGAAGGCCCTGCAGAAAGATGCATAAACCTATTTATTGTTTGATACTAAAGTCATTATGCGCAGGGATGGCAGAGTCTGGTCAAATGCGCAAGGCTTAGGACCTTGTGCCTTAGGGCTGCGTGAGTTCAAATCTCACTCCCTGCAAAATACTGCATGCAAAGCTTTATAAATCTAGTTAATCATAATTAACGTATAATATAATCTAGGTTATGTAACCATGACAAAGATTGAAGATGCGCTGAGGGACTTCAACCCTTGGTGGAAGCAGAAGTTTTCAATTGTCTATTACGAGCGCGACATATATGAAGAGATCAAGAAGTACATCAAGCTGCCAATGATGATTGCGTTGTCCGGCCTAAGGAGGGTTGGGAAGAGCACATTAATGCTGAAAATTGCTGAAGATCAAATCATAAATGGCATGGAGCCGGATAGGGTGCTCTATTTCTCGTTTGATGATTTCAAAGACATAGAACCCAGTGAAATAATCAAGGAATACGAGAAAATGAATAAACTTGACATAAATAATGGGCGATACCTACTTCTTTTCGACGAGATACAGAAGCTTTCAGATTGGCAGAACAAGATTAAAACGCTATACGATATACACAAGGGCAGAGTAAAAATAATACTGTCAGGTTCAGAATCCCTGTTTTTGAGAAAGCGCGCAAAAGAGAGCCTTGCCGGAAGGATATTCATGTTCAATGTAAATCAACTATCTTTCAAGGAATTCA
>JAMCYB010000029.1 GCA_023474385.1 Candidatus Martarchaeota archaeon
ATTCGATGTGTACTTGTTACCTATCCCGTTCTCCTCGTAATAACCCAATATTGAATCGAACAGCGTGCCGAAGAACCCTCCGACCAGCGCAGCCAGCACCACATACCATATGCCAGGGCCGAAAGCCAAGGCAATCTGCCCATACACAAGCAATGGAGTTATTGAAATCAATGCAGAGCCCAAAAGCCCCGATAGCAATCCTACTCCAGTTACTCCTCCTGAAACCCCCTTCTTGACCTTCTTGAACGATATGAGCTGCGTAGGCATGCCGTCAAGCACGCCCAGTTCGCTGCTGAACTTGTCCGACGTTATCGCCGCCACCGATCCCACAAACGCAGCGAATATCAAAAGCCCGTATGCGCCTGAGAACCAATTGGCCGATATGTAGAAAAGAAGCGCTATTGCAGTGGGCCAAAGCCCGTTGGCGAGCACGTTCCTGGTTGTCCTGACTTTCTCGAAAAGCCTCTTTTTCTGCTTGTATATCCTTCCAACGTAGCTTACTATGCCTGAAAGTACTAAGAACAGAAGCATTGCGAGGAAGAAATACGGGCCGAATCCGCCGCCAAGATATATTATAAGCGCGCCCATTGCCACCGCGGAAGCGGTCGCTTTCATATCTAACGTTAAAAATTCCATAAAATCATTTCATAAAATTGAAATATTCCGCTATTTGGAAAGCCTTTTAAGTTTTATCTTTTATATAATCTTAGGTTCTCTAACTAAGGAAGGTCGTGAAAAGAACTGGTCGCCTTGCCAGCGTGGAAACACGCTGGCCTCTTTCTCTATGATTGCCAATATTCCAGCCTATTGCTCGACATGTGCGCACGACGTAAACGGCGCTGCGCAGAGCACCCGTTGCGTTAGTAGATATTGATTGCAAGGGTATATTAATTTATTCCTGCCTATAATAAAAAGAGCGTGCTAATTATGCCGAAGGAGAAAGCAATAAAGGACATAGAAGACCTTCCGGGCATAGGCGAAGCCACAGCGGCAAAGCTCAAAGCCGCGGGCATAGACACGCTCGACAAAGTTGCCACTGCTGTACCCCACGAACTCTCGGAGCTCGTTGGCATAAGCGTGGAGAGCGCCAAGAAAGCGATAGCGGCGGCGCAGGAATCAACGACAGTCAACTACGAGACCGGTGCAGAATTTTATGATAAGAGGGTCAGCATAGGCAAAATCTCAACAGGCTCGAAGGATCTGGACGAGCTCATAGGGGGAGGAATAGAAACCAATGCAATAACCGAAGTTTACGGCAAGTTCGCAAGCGGGAAGACGCAGCTGAGCTTCCAGCTGTGCGTGAACGCACAGCTGCCAAAGGGGAAAGGAGGGCTCGAAGGATCTGTCCTTTTCGTCGATACAGAAGGCACATTCAGGCCAGAGCGCCTGAAAGAGATGGCTAAAGCCAAAGGCATGGATCCCGATGCGGTTCTTGGCAACGTCATGTATGTGCGCGCACAGACCACAGACCAGCAGATACTCACCATAGAGCGCGCCGACAAGCTGATAACCGAGAAGAACATAAAGCTCATAATAATAGACTCGCTTACTGCATTGTTCCGCGCCGAATACATAGGAAGGGGAGCGCTGGGCGAGCGCCAGCAGAAGCTCAACCAGCACATACACCGGCTCCAGATTCTTGCGGACAAGTACAACCTTGCCGTCTACGTGACCAACCAGGTGATGGACAACCCAGGCATACTATTCGGCGATCCTACAACGCCCATAGGGGGCAACATAATGGCCCATGCGGCCACGACAAGGCTTTACATGAGGAAAAGCAAGGAGGACAAGAGGATCGTCAGGCTCACTGATTCTCCTAATATGCCAGACGGCGAATGCATAATAAAGGTAACGCCAGAAGGCGTAAAAGACTAAAAGGAAGGATAAAATGCTCTATCTCATAGGCGCAGGCATAGGCGAAAGCGACATATCCATAGGCTCGATAGAAGCCTGCCGCAGCGCTTCAAAGGTTTATTACGAGGCTTATACCAGCCTGATCAGCGAATCGAAGGTGCGCCTTATATCCGACAGGATAGGCAAGGACATAATGGAGTTGCCGCGCAGCAGTCTCGAGGAAGAATCTTCGCGGATAATAAAGGAGGCCAAGGACGCTGACATAGCAGTAATACTCTCAGGCGACCCGATGATAGCAACCACCCACAAGATACTTTTCATAGGTGCGAAGAAGGCGGGCGTGAAAGTCAAAATTGGTCATTCGAGCTCCGTTCTCACCGCAGCGATGGGTGAATCCGGGCTCGATTTCTACAGGTTTGGCAAAGTCGCGACAATATCAAGGTGGACGGACAGCTATAAGCCCGTATCGTTCTACGAGTCCATAGCGGCAAACCAGTCAAACAACCTGCATACGCTTCTGCTATTGGATTATATGCCGGAAGAGGGCAGCTCAATGCAGCTCGCAGAAGCGCTGCGCATACTCCTCGAAGCTGAGAATCATTATGGTAAGGGCCTCATACATCCGGGCACAAAAATGTTCGCCATGGTCAACCTAGGTACTGAAAAGCAGCAAAAGCTCTATGCTAGCATGTCCGAGCTGGAAAAGTCCAGCATCGAAAAAGGGCCTGCATGCATCATAATACCGGCGGAGCTCAGCGACATAGAGGAGGAAGTAGTGAGCAGCATGTTTTACTAATATGCATGCAATAAAAGCAATGAAGTGGTCCAATGCCCCTGTACATAACATTTGACCAGAAGACCAGGACGGCGCTGGTGAAAGACCAATCAACCATAGACATACTGCGCAATGGCCACTTCGGAAGGAAGGACGGCCAGACACTGCATCTTGACATAGAGGAAGCCCTCTACCTGATGGACGTGAGAAAGGCAGAGTGCCGCGACCAGGAAACCGGCGAATCACTGAAATTCAACGACATAGCTGCAGCATTCAGCAAAAGCAGGAAGTTCATGGCAAGATACTTCACATACAAGGACTGGAGGGACCGCGGCCTTATAGTAAAGCGCCCTGAAGGCTCGAAGACAAAAGGCCAAGGGACTACTTCAAAAAAGTATCCCGCCAAGAAGCTAAGCCTGCAGCACTATGGCCTCGAAGGCACATTCTTCCCGGACGACATGGTGACCATAATAGACGATCCCGCTTCGGGCGAAAAGATATACAACGACCACTGGTTCGGGCAATACGGCACATACAAGTCCAGCGACCACGGCATACTCAACAAGCTCGACATATACGAAACGATGTTCCTGGCCGAAAGCGGCGTGCTGAAGCTCCGCAACTTCCGGCCAAAGGAGGTGTTCGAAGCGGCATCGAAGAGGCGCTCTGACTTTTCGAAGCTCTACTCCGTATATTCCGAATGGAGGAGCAGGGGCTATGTGGTCAAGACAGGCTTTAAGTTCGGCACGCATTTCAGGATATACTTCCCTGGAGCTAAGCCTATAATGTCTCAGGACTCGTGGGTGCATTCCAAGCACGTGATACAGGTCTTCCCTAGGGATGTCAAGCTGCTCATAGCGGAATGGGCGCGCGCCATACGCGTCGCACACTCGGTGCGCAAGACTTTCATACTGGCCATACCTGGGAAGAGCAGGAAGAAGAAGCTAGGCATAGACTTCTTCCTCTACCACAGGTCGAACGGCAACACCGACATACCAGAGAGCAGCAAGCCGAAGTACGCAATGCTTTCGCTTAGCGAAGACGAATACATAGGCGGCGCTGAGCTGTCAGCGATAATAGGCGAAGCGAAGTCGCTCAGCTGCGAGCTTGTGATAGCGATAGCGGACAGGGAAACGGCTGTCACATACTACAGGGTAAGGAAGATAGAACTCGAGAAGAGCCCCTATGAGTATTACGAGATAGACTGGATGCAGCCCTGAGCGCTTCTATTTGCTGTTCGTGGACTCCTTTCCCTGCAGATAGAGCTCGCTAGCCATTTTCAGTCTAGATACGGAGTGTGCCACGACCTTCCCATTGCCCTCGAACTTTGCAAGGAAGAGCCCGACCCCTCCGAACATCGCCGTCCTTATATTGTCGACAAACGTTATCTTGTACTTGAGGCTTGAGTCAAAACCTGCTATATGCCCCGGGTCAATCTCGAGCGGGTTGTCATCCGTGACATTGTACTCGACAACGTCTCCTGTTATGTGCAGGAATACATTTCCCGGGCCGATGAATTTCTGCAGTATCAGGCCCGCCCCTCCGAAGAACGCGCCTCCTATGCCTACGGTCTGCATTGTGAACTTGACTGTCTCATCTGCAGCAATGAATGCGTAATGCTCTGCGATGAAATCCTCTCCATCGCCGAGGGTAAGCTGGTATATCTTGCCAGGCAGCACCCCCGCAACAGTGATATGTCCGGGCTCATCCTTAGCAGCGAACTCCGTTAGAAAGCCAGTGGCGCCTGTGACCTTCCTCTCTATTGCTCCTACTATCCCTCCCACCATTCGCGGAGTCATTATCACAGACTTGCTCTTGCTCACAAGCTTTCCCGAATCAGAATATATCTTTTCTCCGACATCAAGGCTTATCCTCACAGCCTGCATGCTTCCCCCTATTACCTCGTATTTCATGCAACCACAGACTAATATTGAACAATAGTATCTTATAGATGCCTACCAAAGAACCGCCAACGTTTCTAAGGCTTTGCAGATGGCCGCTACAAAAGACCGCAATCTACGGCCGGTCAGCAACTATCCAAATTCAATGATTGAACTGTCAGGAAGGCAGATGATAGAAGAAAAGGCCGGACAATCAAGCCAATACCGCTGCGCACCATCTACTGAGTAATAAATATTATATAAAGCAAAAGAAATTGAAAAAAAGAAAAAGAAAAGAGAAAGACAGCAATCAATCCATCTCTCCTCCCATGCCTCCAGGCATTCCTCCCGCACCTGCTCCGCCGCTCGGCTTGCTCCTGGAACTTATCATGTCGTCTATCCTAAGGATTATCTCAGCGGCTTCGCTTGCGCTGTATATCGCCTGCTCCTTTATCCTGAGCGGCTCATATACGCCGAGCCTGTTCATGTCTCCGATAGCGTTCTTGAATATGTCAACACCTGTGTTGCTGCCGTCCTTTGTCCTGTGCCTGCTCCTTAGCTGCACCAGCGTGTCAATCGCATCCATTCCTGCACTCTCGGAAAGCGTCTTAGGTATGACTTCAAGCGCATCGGCGAACTTCTGTATGGCAAGCTGCTCCCTTCCTCCAACATTGTTGGAGTAGTTCCTCAGTGCGTTGGCGAGGTCTACCTCTATGCTGCCTCCTCCCAGTACGTATTCGCCGTCTTCTATAACGCTCGATATGGCACCTATCACGTCAGTGACCATCCTCTCGCCCTCATCGACGACATGCTGGGTACCTCCGCGTATGAACAGCGTCACGCTCTTCGGGTTCTTGCAGTCCTCCACGAACACCATCTGCTCCCCAGACACTTTCCTCTCCTCAACGAGGCCCGCGTATCCAAGGTCTTCCTGACTCAGGTCATCGAGGCTTGTCACTATCTTGCCTCCCGCCGCCTTTGTCATCTTCTCCATGTCGCTCTTCTTCACCCTCCTTACTGCCAATATACCCGCCTTCGCCAGATAGTGCTGCGCTACGTCGTCTATGCCCTTCTGCGTTACTACGACGTTCGCCTTGCTCTTTACTATCTTACCGACCATGTCCTTGAGCATCTTCTCCTCCTGCTGCAGGAATGATTGCATCTGCTCCGGCGATGTTATCTCTATCTTTGCATCTGTTTCGGTCTTCTCTATCTCTAGAGCTACGTCCAGCAGTGCTATCCTTGCGTTCTTTATCGACTTCGGCATTCCAGGATGCGCCACCTCCTTGTCTATCAGCACTCCGTTTATCAATGCCGTGTCTCCAACTGTCCCTCCTGCCTTCTTCTCTATCTTTATTAGGTCATGGTCTATGACTATCTTGCCCTTAGCATCTTTGTCCATTACCTGCTTTACTGCCCTTATTATGAGCTTGCTTATGTAGGCCTTTACCTGGTCGTCGCCTACATTCTTGGAGCCCATCGAAACCATTGCTATTTTCTGCAATATGGCCTCATCCGAAGCATCGACCTTCCTCGCCTTTTCCCGGAGTATCGACGATGCTTTTTCTGCAGCCATCTTGTATCCCTTTATGACTGTAGTGGGGTGCACGCCCTGCTCCAGTAGGTCTCCAGCACCGCGCAGGAGCTCGCCTGCGATCACTACTACGCTTGTGGTTCCATCGCCTACTTCCTTGTCTTGCGTCTTCGCTATGTCAACCATGATTTTTGCAACAGGATGCTCTACATTCATCTCCTCCAATATAGTAGCTCCGTCATTTGTTATTGTTATGTCGCCTAAATCACTAACCAGCATCTTGTCCATTCCTTTTGGTCCAAGGGCGCTCTTTATGGCTGTTGCAACTGCAATGCCGACCGCTATGTTTGTCCTCTGCGCATCTCTTCCAAGAATCCTATTTGCACCCTCCGGAAGGTACAATACCTGTTGTCCATTCAATTGATTTTCTGCCATATAATTTCACCCTTTAAGCATCAATGATTTAGTTCAAAATCGTTTTATTGCACTGCTCTATAAGAACATTGCATGTATGTAGTTGATATCAGTAAAGTGCATATTTCATTTACATGTATTAATACACTTCACAGCCCTATATATGCAGATAAGATATTTATAGCTTGCCCTATTTCCCGCCTACCAAGCCGTTAACAATGCCGCTGAATGCGCTGTCTATGTCCTCATATTTCAAGACGGCAACCTCCCCATTATCGCTCGCTTCGCTGAACCGCCTATCTCTCCCTATCCTTCCTATCATCTTCGCTCCAGATGCTTTCAGCAGCTCGTCCATACTCCCCTCACTTCCTTCATACATGTTCTCGACTACGCCCAATACGGCCTTGCCCAGCCTTCTTGCCATCATGGCGGAACGAATCGAATTGAGCATTGCGATTTTCTGCGGTGTCGTCACTATGACGAAGCCGTCTATGTCAAGCACCTGCATTATGGTCAATGGTGCATCAGAGGTGCCGGGCGGCAGGTCTATTATCAGATAGTCCAATGGCCCCCAATCCGTGTTCTCAAAGAAATCGTACAGCATCTTAACTATTATGGGCCCTCTCCATATTATCGGCTTCTTAAGATCGTCTACGAGCATCGCAGTCGAAGCTACCTTGACGCCTTCCTTCACAAGCGGCTTTAACGGAAACGAAGCGGTGTCCATCATCTCACTGATTCCGAGGAACATGGTAATGTTGGGGCAGTCTATGTCGGCATCGAGCAGGCCGACGGAAAAGCCCTTCTTGGAAAGCTCGTAAGCGATGTTTACTGCTATGGTCGTCTTGCCGACTCCTCCCTTTGCGCTGTATATGCCTATCTTGTGCTTTATGTTTGAAAGCTTCTTCTTTATCCTGTCGCGCGTGTTCAGCGTGTTTATGAAAGAGGGATGCATAACTTCATCATTAGGCTTTTGGCCTGCCCCTTCGAAATTGCCGCCACCCGCTTCTTTATTATCATTTTCCATAAAACCACAAGGCAGCTCTAGTGCCTTTCAATGCCGATGGATTTATACGTGCCTTTTGCCAGTTTTTACCTTTCTACTATGTGTGTATATCCTCCCAAGCTTCTTACTGCTGAACCAATACCGGAAGCTGAAGAACAGGAAGCCGCTGCCCAGTGCCACACCAAACCACAGCGTCGCCAGCCTGGTCATTATTGTCGCCGCTGCACTTACCGATGAACTGATCCCAAACGTACTAGATATAAGCGCCACCATGGCTACATCGGCAGAACCTATAGTGCCTGGTATGAACGATACAATGCCAATAAGCACCGACACTATGTATACGAGCACGCTTTTGAGCACGGGTACGTTAACGCCAAGGGCATGGAGAGACAGATAGAGCGAAAGCGAAGTCAGAAAATATGCAGGAACTGTGAAAAGCAGGGAGAGCAGGTATACTCTTGGCGTGTTGAGCTTGCTCTGCGAAGCAAAATACTCTTCGCCATACAGTGCGAACACCTCGGACAACTTGCCCCTAAATATCCTTTTCTTAAGTATATCAAAAAGCCATGGATTGAGGATAAATACAAATGGCAGGAGTATCACAAAATCTACTATCAGGACGAAGGGCAGATAGGTAATGAAAAGCACGCCAAATATCAGGCTCAGCACTACGAAACCGAGAAAGTCGGTGAATATATCTACGCTCACTATTGGAAGTATCTCTACGAAATGCGTATTCGATACCCTATCGACCGTGTACGCAGATACGACCCTTCCTATTCTGCCTGGGGTGAGGTTCATTGCATAGAGAGACAGGTAGATTATGAAATTCTTGACTTCCGATATCTTTATCTTTAGAATGCGCAGGTAATAGCGCCATTTGAAGAACCTTACAAAGAAGCTGAGGAATTGGAATACGAATGCAAGAAGGTATATTAGGACATTGGCGTGTTCTATTGTTCCAAGCACCTCGAGCAGGCCTCCCTTAGAGAATACGGCAATACCTATGAAGACGATAAGGCTGGCCACCAGCAGTAGGACTACAAACCCAACAACCCTGTGCACCAGCTTGAAATAAGCTTCCCTTGAAGGCTTCTTCTGCTTGGCTATGAGCTGCCATAGCGTCTCTTTCTTCTTCTTTACTGCCATCAAATACCCTGGTCCAGAAATGCCTTTTGGCTTATCATACAATTTGTGCGCAATGCCTATAAGCCCTGCGCATTGAAGCTGTGCGCTCAATGCAAGCCCATAGGCTGCGCACTTCTATCATCAGGAGCTTTTTACCAGGTTTATGCCGATTCCTGTGCCAAGCTTTTTGCCATAGCCCAGCTCTATGAGCAATAGCCCAGCCGGTTCTATATATCTGGCTTTATCCAGTGCGCCGACATCTATCGGTTCCATATTTATGCTTCTGGCCAGATCCATTACCTTTGCCTTTGCATCTTCGTCATCGCCTGCTATAAACGTAGTGAGCTTCTCGTTGCCAACCTGCCCCGTTTTCATGTTCTCTGCGAATATGGTGTTGAATGCCTTGACCACCTTTGCATCTTTCGCATGTTTTGCAATCTCTTCAGCAGCAGATTCGCTAAATCCTTTTGCCCATTTGAAATTCTTATCGAGCGGATTGGATACATCTACTATAATCTTCCCCTTCTCTGCGCCATGCATCTCATGTATCGCTTCTTTTGCAGCGCCAAAAGGCACAGCGAGTATTATCATGTCTGCGTTTTTCGCGGCTTCATCTATGCTTGCCACGTTTGCATTGCCCATCCTGCTCTTTGCCTCGTCCGGTCTCCTCGAGCCATAAACAACATCGTTGCTCTTTGATAACGCTTCACCAAGGCTCCTGCCAACATTACCTGTGCCCACTATAGCTATTCTCATTTTATCACATAATCCTATGCAATAAAAAATCTAAAAACCTGCCCTTCTCTCAACCTTCTTCAAGCCTTAGGACGCATGGAGCCTGCCTTCCCCATCAGGCCTGCCAGGCCTTTCTTGTATCCGTGCTTGTATGCAGCATGCACTATGATGAAAGCTATGAGCACTGCAATGATTATTACTACAAGCCCGCTGCCCTGCGACCTCCGTGTGCTGCGCGTTATTATGCTCGCAGATTCCTTGAAGGCCGATACGTACATCCATATATCGAAGCCAAGCGCAAAAGAGTTGTATATGGCTATAAGTATGCTCCAGACGTTTCTCCTCTGCGCCGCAATGATTATTGACTGGATCGTTATTATTAGGCCGAACCCTATTATGAGGATGCCCAGGAACACCAGGTTGAAACTGAGTATGAATTCCAACGTAGCGAAAGATATATAGCCCAGCCAGGCTGCAGCAAGGCCTAGCACGGTAGCTATCACATAGACCGAGCCGACGAAACCCAGGCCCACGGCAGATATGGCGCTTGCTTTCTTGAATTTTGACTTGTCGTTTGTCTTTTTCAGCATGCCGAGGCTGAATCCGCCTGCATATGCATCCCAGATGGATATGACAAAATCTACAGCAATGATTATTATTGTAAATATTTCAGCGAAAGACATGCAATCACCCTCTTGGCCTCTCAGCGAACAACTAAAAATTATACAGAATCATTTTAAACCAAAACGTTGATATACCTGATGGTGTCGAGATGCCCAAATTCAAAATCAGGGAATTCAAGGTCAAGAGCGCAACGACGAAAAACCTGGAAGGGAAGGGCGAGCATAGCATATATGTCATGGAGCCTCCAAGCCCCAAAGGCAATCCCATTCTGATATTCCTCGCGGGGATGATGGGCTCGGGCAAGTCCATGCTGTTCAACGATGACTTCTTCTCAGAGAACATGCAGCAGAGGATAGAAAGGCTTTATGCATCGGGCAGGATCAAGGGGTCCATCTGTGTGTTCCCGGACTTGACGACGAAGTTCAGCGGCTGCCAGTATACAAACTCTACAGTGACGGGCAACTATGAAGACTTCATAATAAATGAGATGATACCGTACCTAAAAAGCGTGTACAAATCAGAGAAGGTTGCAATATTGGGCAAATCGTCTGGAGGCTATGGTGCCATGGTGCTGGCGATGAAGCACCCCGAAGCAATAAACGCTGCCATGGACCATTCTGGAGATTCATACTTCGAATACTGCTACATGCCCAATTTCCCAAATGCCCGGAGGTCTATAGAGAAGTTCGGCAGCGCCGAGGCTTGGCTTGCAAACTTTTTGAGGAAGCTGAACAAAAAGAGCGGCGATGATTTGTCGACGCTTAACATCATAGCCATGGCAGCCTTCTACTCTTCGAAGGGCAGAAAGATAGAGCTTCCGTTCGACCTCCGCACGGGGGAGATCAGGGAAGATATATGGCGCATATGGCTATCTAACGATCCTGCCAGGATGGCCGATACGCACTACAAAGCCTTGCAGAGGCTCGACTTCCTCGGCATAGATGTAGGCCTATACGACCAGTTCAACCTTCTGGAGGGTTCGCGGATACTTCACAAAAAACTTTCTGAGCACCGCGTCAAGCACATGTATTCGGAGTTCAAGGACTCTCATATCAACATAAGCTACAGGTACGACATATCAATACCGCTGGTGGAGAAGGCGCTGTACAAAAGGAGAGGATAAAAATACATCCCGCCAAAACGTATAATGAAAAACGCTTCGGGTAATCATACATGAACAAATTCGTTGCCATGCTCAAGCTCACACGGATAGAGCACAGCGTCATGCTGGTCATCGCGGTCCTAGCCGGAGAGCTGATAGTTGCCGGCCATCTGCCTAATGCCTATGTACTGCTGCTCAGCCTCATAGTGCCGATATTCGTGAGCATGGGCTCCTTCGCTATAAACGATTATTACGATGTAGAGGTGGACAGGCTCAACAAGAAGACAAGCCGCCCAATAGTGTCGGGAGCAATCAGCAGGGAAGGCGCCATGTATGTAGCTGCATCGTCGTTTGTGATAGGGGTAGCTGCAAGCGCACTGATAAACCCGTATGCGTTCGCCATAGCCTTCATATTTGCGGCATTGGCTGCGCTCTACAGCTACAAGCTGAAGGAGATGCTCCTTGTGGGGAACATCTACATAGCGTTCTCCATGGCCATACCTTTCATATTCGGGGACTATGTCATGTCCACTGGCCTTAACATCAACATAGTGCTGATAATGCTTGTCATACTGCTGAGCGGCACGGCCCGCGAGATACACGGCATGATACGCGATTACCACGGCGATACAAAAGCAAGGAGGATAAGGAATCTGCCGTATTACATCGGCCTGAAGGATTCATCATATGCAGCACTGGTGCTCTACGTCGCTGCAATAGCCATAAGCGTATTCATGTTCCTGTTCAGGATGCCGTTCAGGTACAACCTCGTTTACATTGTGCCGATAGCGATAACTGATATTCTGCTTCTCTACGTGAGCGCCATATACATCAAAAGACACAACGTTTCTAAGGAAGGCGCCTTCGATGCAGCGCGCAACATAAGCTTAGGTGCAATGGCACTCGCGCTCATAGCGTATCTGCTGTCAAGCGCTCTGTACTTCGGCCTTTTCAGCATCTGACTATGGAGATTACTTCGTGAGGCAGCAGCTTCTCCCTCCCTTTCAAGTCTTTAAGCTCTACTATAAAGCAGAAACCAGTAACATTGCCTCCTAGTATTTCCACCAGCTTGAGCGCAGCAACAGAAGTTCCGCCCGTAGCGAGCAGGTCGTCAACTATTAGCACATTGTCGCCGCTGCTTATTGAATCCTTGTGCATCTCTATCTTTTGGTGACCATACTCAAGGTCGTACTCAGCGCTTATCTTTTCGTAAGGCAGCTTTCCTGCCTTCCTTATCGGCACGAAAGAGCATTTCAGCGTATATGCCAGCGCAGCGCCTATTATGAAGCCTCTTGCTTCTATCCCGACTATCCTGTCTATCTTGCGGCCTGATACCTTATTGGCCAAGTAGTCTATTGCAAGTGGAAACGCCTGCGGGTCGGCAAGCAGCGGAGTTATATCCTTGAACAGCACGCCTTTCTTTGGGTAGTCCTTAACGTCCCTCAGCTTGCTGCGTATGAAATCTTCTATCTCCATTTGGCACTGCCCTTCTATTCTAATGCGCAGTTCAGCTGCATTCGCTGTATCCGCACTTGGGGCAGGTGAAGCAGCCTTCCGCAGCTACCATTTCTGTGCTGCACGAGGGGCATTTCTTCTCGCTATGGGGCGACAGCACGTATGTCGTGGCACCTTCCTTTATCGCTGCCATTGATATCTCCTGCCCCTTCCTCTCCTTCTCCTCCTTCATATGCGCTATCTTCTTTGCGCCCCCCCGCTGCGTGGCCTCCTTGTTTACTGCAGAGAGCACCTGCACGCTCTTGCTGCTGTCCCTGTATACTGTTGTGCCCTTGCAGCCGAGCTGGTATGCCATGTTGTAAGCAGTCTCTATATCCTGGGGAGTGGCGTAGCTCGGGAAGTTTATCGTCTTTGACACTGCATTGTCCGTATACTTCTGGAAAGCTGCCTGCATCTTCACATGCCATTCTGGTGCTATATCATACGCGGTAACGAAAAGCCTCCTCACGTCTTCCGGTATTGCATCCACGTCCTGTATGGACGTCTTGCCTGCCAGCGCCTGCATCAGCTCGTCAGAATAGAAGTTGTACTCAAGCGCATATCTCTCGAACTCGTTGTCTACTTCTATAAGGTTCGAGCCAAGGCTGTCCTTGACGTTCCTCATGTAAACTACAGAGAATATCGGCTCTATGCCCTGCGAAGCGCCTCCGGATATTATGCTTATCGTGCCTGTGGGCGCTATCGTAGTGACTGTGGAGTTCCTAAGAGGCTTGTAGCCGAGCTTGTACCATATGCTGTTCTCGAACTCCGGGAACGGGCCTCTCTCCACCGCGAGCTCTTCGCTCATCTTCCTCGAGTTTTCCGTTATGAACGCCATGACTTTTTCGGCAAGCATGAGCGCTTCGTTGCTGTCGTACTTTATATTGAGCTTTATGAGCATGTCGGCCCATCCCATTACGCCGAGGCCTATCCTCCTTATCGCCTTGCTCACCTGCTCTATCTGCGGTATGGGATAGTTGTTCATGTCTATTACGTTGTCGAGGAACCTTGTGCCTAGCTTTACCGTCTCGCGCAGCAGGTCCCAGTCAACTTCGTAATGGTGGTCGGTCCTCTTGACCATCTTTGCCAGGTTTATGGATCCAAGGTTGCACGAATCATATGGGTAAAGCGGCTGTTCGCCACAATTGTGGACCACCATGCCGTTTGCTATGAATGAATGCGTCCTGGGCTCTATTATGTCATATACGTCCTCTTCGCCTGCATCCTCTACCGATGACACCGTAGCGACATGCCTCTCAGTATACGGGCCCCTGGTATAGCCACGCAACGCAGAAAGAAGCGAGGAATTCTTCCTGTCAGAGATGAAACCCACCTGTTCGGCGAACGCAATCAATCCGCCTCCTGTTATGACAAGGTCATGATATGGTTTTGTCGCATACATCTTTGGCATCCTGTCTGGTCCTGGAAGCGCCTTGATGCCCGCCCCCTTGCGGTTCAGATATATCCTTGAATATATGCCCAAATTCAGCAGCAGCATCTGAACATCTTGGAGAAGCCTTTCGCTGATGGATGAGAGGCGTACTGAACGCCGCGATTTGCCTGCAATATTTACTGTGCCGTCCGCTTCGAACAGCCCCTGCAGGAATCCTGCCTGCATTTCCCTGCTTCCAGAGAAGACCGCGTCGGGCACTTGCAGCTTCTCTACCTCCAATCCTTTGTTTACCGCGTACTCCTTAAGCCTTTCAGAAGACAGTGAGACCATGTTCCTGGAATCTACATGCACAAGGCCTACATGATATGCGTGGTGATTTACGGATTCGCGCACAATTCCGTTCACGTAATCCTCGAACATTCCTGCTATCCCTATATCATTGCCATAGAAAGACAATACTGCCCTGTCATTTCCGGCTCCATGATTTATGTGCCCGTCTCCGACTAACCAGCCCAGCGTCCTGCCTTCAGCCATGCTGCCAGAGCTTCCAAAGGCACCCTTTTCATTCAATACTCTTATCTCCTCTCCGTGTTCAAGCATTCCAGCCTCAACCCATCCTCTGGAATCGCTGTAAATCTTATGGTCCTTGGTAACTTTGATTGAGAAGCCCTCTTTGGTTTTTATCTTGACTACGCGCTTGAAACCGGTCTTGAACACATTGGAGGCACGGCTGAATCCGCCGCTGAATCTTCCATCTATCTTTACTTCTACCTCCTTGCCCTCCTTGTACAGGTCGGCGGCGCGCCTGGCGCCCTCAGAAGTGTAAATTAATGTATCGCCGGTGACACAGGGATTTGTCGACTCTATCGGCCCGTACTTGGGCACCGGGTTTGAATATGTCGAGTTCATCCTGTCTATGAATACGACTCCCGGGTCGCCAGTCTTCCACGCCATTGTTATTATCAGGTTCCACACCGCCCTGGCGTTCAGCATCCCAACGACCTTCTTGTTCCTGGGGTTTATCAGGTCGTAATTGGCATCGTTCTTGAGCGCATCCATGAACTTGTCCGTTATTGCAACGGATATGTTGAAATTCCTCAGAACCCCCTCGCTCTCCTTAGCAACTATGAAGTTCAATATGTCCGGATGGTCGACGCGCAATATGCCCATGTTTGCGCCCCTCCTCTTGCCTCCCTGCTTTATCTGCTCGGTAGAGGCGTCGAATATCTTCATGAACGACAGCGGGCCGGATGCAATGCCTCCTGTCTTGCGCACCACATCATTGGAGGGCCTGAGCCTTGAGAAAGAGAACCCTGTGCCGCCTCCGGTCTTGTGTATTATGGCGGTGTACTTCACAGCATCGAATATCTCCTCTATCGAATCGCCTACTGGCAGCACGAAGCACGCGCTGAGCTGGCCAAGCTCCTTCCCCGCATTGAATAGCGTGGGCGAGTTCGGCATGAACCTGAAAGATACCATCGCTTCGTAAAACTGGTTCTCTATATCCCTGACCTGTTCGTCGCTCTTGCCATAGCTCTTCTCGGCTGCCGCTATCGCCTTAGACACCCTAGTGAACAGCATCTTTGGCGTCTCTATTATCCTCCTGTCCTCATCTTTGCTCAGATACCTCGCCGCAAGCACTATGAGCGAGTTGATCGGCATCTTGAGCTCGTCATCAGGTATGCCAAGCGCCTTCTTGGCCGCCCTTATCTCGGCGCGCTTGTTCCTGTAAAGTATGTACGCTTTTGCGACATTCGGGTCATTCTCCATAAGCACCTTTTCCACTATGTTCTGTACATCCTCCACTCCGATCTCGCCCTTGCCAAGTTCGTCGACGCTCTTGACAACGCTTTTGGCTACGAGCTGCGCGTTCTTCATGTTCTCCTCTGCCTCCTGCATCGGGTAGACATTAGCGAAAGCCCTAGCTATTGCGCTTTCAATCTTCCCCTCATCAAAACCCACCTTTTCCCCGTTCCTCTTTATCACAAATTTAGTCGCCATTTAAACCCCCTCGGCACTTACAATTTTAGAAACAA
>JAMCYB010000003.1 GCA_023474385.1 Candidatus Martarchaeota archaeon
TCAGTGCATGCGCTTCAGCGCCTCCCTGTACACCACGTATAGGAGCAGCGCAAATACGCCCAATGCGGACATGAGGATGACTGCGTTGTTCGCGTATATTGATATGTAGAACCCGAATAGCATTAGGACAAGGTTCCATATGAATGCCCCTGCTATCGAGTATGCGAAGAACTGCTTCTTATCCATCCTTGTGAATCCTGCAGGGAAGCTCATAAGAGTTCTCAGCACCGGTATGAGCCTCGTTATGAACACTGCGGCAACGCCATTCCTCTCGAACCACTTGTCGAATGAATCCAGCTTCTCCTTGCTTATGCGGAACCTGTGCAGGTGCTTGTACACTATGTCCTTGCCTATGAAGTAGCCTATGTAATAGTCAACGGCAAGGCCGAGTATGCTGCCTGCAAGTGCGGCAATGAACGCAACCCAGAAGTTGAAGATGCCTGCATGCGACAGTGCGCCTGCAAAAGGCATAACCACTTCGCTTGGCACGGGTATTGATGAGCTCTCCAGCGCCATCGCTATGAACAGCGCCATGTAGCCGTAGGCGTGTATGAACTGCTCTATTATAGATGTCGAGCCTGATACGAGCTGCATCAATGAAGAGATTATACTGAACAGCATGGAATCCGCATTCTTTTATAATTCTTGCTAGATAAGTAATAAAAAGGTAGTTCATTGAAGATAGTAAAATTCAGGGAGAGCGAGAACACCCTCATAGTGAGGCTCGACACGCTCGACGACCTCTGGGCGGTCCAGCGCATCGTCTTTCCGCAGGACCTGGTAAAGTCGAAGAGCCTGAGGAGGTTCAAGCCGATGGAGGGGTCCAAGGGAGAGCTCAAGGAAGTAACCATAAGGATAAGGGTCGAAAAGGTAGAGTTCGACAAGGCTTCGCAGACCGTCAGGTTCATTGGCACGATAGTCGAAGGAAGGCCGGTAGAGTACATAAGGCTGAACAGCCACCACACGCTGAACATAACGCAAGGAGACGTAATAGAGATAACGAAGGCGCAATGGCACGGCTATCTGATTGATGTGGTGAGAAACGCAGTCGAAGCCACTAGGAGGCCTAAGCTAGGCATAATTGCGATGGACGATGAGAAGTCCCTTTTCGCCTACATACTGGGCTACGGCATAGAGTTCGGCAACGAGATATACAGCGGCCTGAGCAAGAGGCTGTCTAACAGGGACTTCCAGGAGGCCCTGAAGAAGTACTTCGAAAGCGCCGAAGGCATGATAACCAACATGGAGGTCGATACGATAATCATTGCTGGGCCGGGATTTACCAAAGACGATTTCAAGAAGTATATGGATGACACAGGATTCACGAAGAAGGTTAGCAAGAAGCTGCTCTATTTCAACATAAGCAATGTGGAGCGCTCAGGCGTTTATGAGCTCATAAAGAGCGAGGACGTAGCAAAGGTGCTTCATGGCGAAGCGATAAGAAAAGAATTCATGCTGATGGAGGAATTCCTCAGGGGGCTGGCTTCAGGCCGCTCCAAGTATGGAATTGAAAATGTAAGCAGTGCAGTATCGGGCTATGAAGCCAGGGCGGTGCTGGTAAACGACAGCGCCCTGAGCGGGCCGAGCATGCAGAAGATTCTTGAATCGGCAGAAAAGAGCAAGATTGAAGTAGTAGTATTCAATTCAGATGATGAAGTCGGAAGGCAGCTGCACTCGTTCAAGGACATCGCATGCATATGAATGCTTGACAATGCGCCTTAGCCCATCATCTGTCCATCCTTCTTATGAGGTTGGCATCATGCGACATTGTGTCTTCCCTTATATGCACGCGGCCATCATCCTTTGTCTCGATCCTGAACAGCCTAATCATCGTGCCGCCGGGCAGCATCTGGTCGTATTTTATCCAGACTGTTCCTTCTATCGTATGCGCATGGAAGCAGGAGTTGCGCGATTCGTTCTTCAGGACCCTGCGCAATACCGTTTCATGCACGGTTATGGATAGTTCACCCGATTTCATCCCGCGCGCTTGCGCCAGCCTTAGCACATCCGCAAAGTCGGCAATCTTGTCATCATCTAAGTCTATGCTTTTCGCCATCCAATCACGCATTTGTGCCTTATATGGTTATTTGACTTCGCCAGTTATAAATATTTATGGTAGCATATTGACTGGTTGTTTAGATGACTACGCTCTTGTACGGCAAGCAATATATATCGGACATGCATTCGCTAGCCAACAGGGTAGGTGAAATTGCCATTGTTGTATCCTCTTTCTCCAAATATTTCAGCGGCTGCAGTGCAGATATGCGCAGCGATGCCCTGAACATAGTGTCGGAATTCAGCGGCAAGGTCGCTTATGCGCGTACAGAAATACTCGGCCTTGAGAAGCAGATGCGCAAATTGGAGAACAGCAGCTCGATGAGGTTTGAGGGGATAAAGTCGACCCAGCGTAAAGTCTCTGGCGGCAGCGATGCAAAGATTCTGCTTAATGCGGTTTCGATAGATATGCCAAGGCTGTATGGTCGCTTCTCCTCTGATCTTGATCTGTTTGTAGACTATGTAGAGGAGAGGGTGAGACTATTCTGCAAACTGCTCTCCGTAGCCAAAATGGATGCGGAGACGAGGAGCAGGATGATAAAGGACGAAGAGACAGAGATAGAGAAGCATATATTCGGCAGCGAATTCCCTTCTTTGGCGGGCACAAAGTCCGCCTTCGATGCGTTCATTCGTGCGTTCAAGCTCGGCGTGAGTGAAAGCATACCACTGATGTGCATATCGGGCCACAGCCCGTATGGTAGAGTACGTTTCTTCAAGGCAGAAAGGGTAGGCACGAACAGGCCTTTGGAGGACTCTCTCGGCGTCTTGGATATGTACGGCAATGATCCTGCAATATTGCTTTTCCTTAAGCTGGTTGATGCTGCTCGTCCTGTCGCCGTGTCCATATATTACAACCACGACATACCTCTTGGCGGTTTGCTGCGCTATGCCGAGACAAACTACGGCTCGCGCCATACATTATACGGCAGGATATCGGCAGGTAGCAGGGACACGCGCGAATTGGAGGACGACATCAGAAGGTATCTGTTCAGCCATTTCTACCCTCAGGTTACCGAACTGATGG
>JAMCYB010000020.1 GCA_023474385.1 Candidatus Martarchaeota archaeon
AGAACCAATAATGAAGTATGTGTGCCATATGGTTATTGTTTTATGGCAACCCCGTTTTACGCTTCTCCTTTCCCACACCCAGATTCAAGCTGGTTTTCTTACAAACCCCAAACCTTAGGTGCGCACCGCATTGGTGCGCATCCTCTTTATGATTTCAACAATAAACTGCAGTGGTAACCATGGGAATAATCCATAGAGCAGATAAAGAACATGTGCTTGATGATGACAAGAGGCCTGTCAAGGTTGTAAAGGACGGCGAGAACTCATGGCACATAGAATATGACGAATCTCCAGAAGCGCTCAACGGCACGAAAAAGACAATAACTATGTCGGACCTTCTCAATTATAATAAAAAGTGATTTCATGGTGGTGGGAAACGGTAATTCGAGTTCCAAAAGTGCGGCTAAAACGCTCTTCGCGAAGAAGGAGCAGCAGTACAGCATAAAGCGCGACGGAAAGAAGTTTTACAAGTTCTACCTTGTGAACCCCAAGGATAATGCCGATCCAGATACCGTAGCTGAGAAGCTCATAAGCTTCGACGATGTTGAGGAAGTATATGTTGCAGATGGCGATTACGGCTTCATAGTCAAGACAAGGTTCAGGGACGGGAAGGAGCCGAAGGACGTGTTTGGCTATATACACAACAAGATAGATGCCAAATACGGCGAGATAACCACGTATTACAAATACAAGAAATAGGTTATGCTGTCTTTTTTGAAAACCCCAACCTTATGCGCGGCCTTTTGGCCGCGCCCTTATATTGCTATTTTGTCAGCTTTCCTTCTGCAATCCTTTCTGAACCCCCGCCCTTGAAGCTGTTTCCAATGAGCTTTTTTGAGTTCTCCGTGATGAACTGCACTGCGCTCATGCCTGAATGCTCTCCTGCAGCGCACACCGCTTCTCCTGCGCTGTTGTACAGTATGACGATTGCTTTGGTGTCTATCAGCACCGCCTTTGATGCTATCGACCTCAGCATTTTCCTGTCGTAATCCAGGCGCCTTACAAGACTCGATCCCTTAGCGTTTTCGGCTATCTCCTTGGCCACATACCCGCTGAGCTCGTCAGAAAGCTTTGAGTACTCCTTTGCGTATTCCCTGAGCTCGCCGAGCTTCTGGCCCACCCCAGCTTCAAGCTTGTCCAAATCAATGTTCGCCGAAGCGGCAATGCTCTTAAGGGTCCTATCCATGCTGTTTATGTAGTCCAGCGCGGCTGGCCCGGCCACGAATTCCAGCCTATCTATTCCATCGTGTATCCTGTACGAGCCTATTATGCGTATTATCCCTATCATGCCTTCCCTGTTCATCAGGTGAAGTCCGCCGCATGCCTCCGCATCTATCAGCCTGCCTGATAAGTCGTGTATCTGCACTATCCTCATCGTCGCTGCCGGCACGCCATGGCCCTGATATATCGAGAAGCCGAACCTCGATTCCGCTTCTGAGCGCCCCATCTCTTCAACCTCAACCTTTATCCCGTTGAGTATGTACTTGTTCGCGGTCGACTCTATCTCCTTAACCTGCGCTTCCGTGAGCTTTTCGTAATGCGCTACGTCTATGTGGGCCTTCTCTGCGCTCTTCTTGGCACCCTCCTGCCATGCATGCTTGCCTAGCACCTGCCTTGCGGCTGCGCTTATTAGGTGTGTTGCGGTGTGGTGGGCCATCAGCCTTGCCCTCCTTTCGGAATCTACGCGGCATTCGACTGTCTGCCCTACCTTGAAATCGGGCTTGGACTGCATCATGTGCACTATTACCCCATTTACTGATTGCACATCCTCGACCCTGATGCCGTTTATCGTTCCGTGGTCAGCCTCTTGCCCTCCACTTTCTGCATAGAACGGCGTGCTGTCCAGTATTACCATGTTGTTCTCAACCTTGAGCACCTTCGCCTTCGCTTCCTCTACGAAATCGTAAAACAGCTTCTTCGTCTTGCTGATGCCGCCGACATCTATGTCGATCTTGCTGCGCTTCTCCTTCCTGCCTTCGACGAAGTCGCTCTTGACTATCGAGGTATAGAAGTTCTCCGGCACCTCTACGTCAATGCCCTTCTTGCCGAGCTCCTTCGCTATGTATTCCGGGGCTATGCCGTTGCTCTCATAGAGGGTCCTCAGTTTCTCTGCAGTCAGCTTCTCCTTCTTCCTTATTATTGAGTCTATTATGGCATTAGCAGAGCTCTTCGTGCTGTTGTAGCGCCTCCTTTCAACGTCTATTATCGTGCCAATCTCGTCTATAGCTGTGTCTATGTCGGGATATACCGGCTTCAGCTCTCTCGCATGGGATTCTATCAGCTTCATCAGGTCTATGTCCATGCCGTATTCGTTCACGATATCGAAAACCCTGCGCAGTATGACGCGCAGGTTGTAGCCTCCTCCCACATTGCTTGGTAGGGCGCCGTCAGTTATGCCGAATAGAAGCGTGCGCATGTGGTCCGCGACGGCATATGCGGACTGCATGGGCTTTATCGTGGAGTGGTAATCGTCCTTGCTTATGCCGGACCTGCGCATTATCTCCTGCTCATAGTTCTCTCCGGCCTTCGAGGCATCTATGTCTATGTACCCTGCTATGGATGCCACGCTGCCGTATTTTGCATGGTCTGGCTTTATGCCCATGTTCCTGTGTATGTACTCGAGCTGCTCCTTGAAAACGGAATCGTACAGCGTCTGCTTGCCGCTCTTGAACCAGATCAGGCGCTCAAAGCCCCATCCGACATCCACTACCCTGCCCTTCAGCTCGCTCACTTTCCCGTTGCTGCTCTCAAACTGCGTGAACACGTTGTTGACTAGCTCCAGGCCGTTCGAGAATGCCTCGATGCACGGGCCGAACTCTGAGAAGTCGCCCATTGCCCATACATCCTCCGTATATGTCAGGCTTTTCTTTTTAACGCCCAGGATCTCTGTGAGGAACTTGAAATTGAGATCCATAGTGCGGTCGCGCCAGTAGCCCTCCTTGGGATAGTTGAAGGCATGCTGCCCGGCCATCATGAATGCAGTGAGATGCCTGCCCGTAACGCCAACATTCTGTATGTCGTTGAAGCGCATGCACATCTGCGGCACTATCAAAGGATTGTCGCTGTATTCGAAGCTTATCCTTCCGTTCTCTATCCTCTGGAAATCCTGTATGCTCGCTATGGTGAAATAGAGGTCCTGCCTCCAGCGGCTCACCACAGGGTATTTCTCTATCTCGCTGTGGCCGTTCTCCTTGAAGAATTTCGCGAACTTCTTCCAGAAGTCCGCATAGTTTATGTCAGAGGTCTTGCCGGTGAAGAAAGAGTATGGCTCGTGCTCCGAATCGCCGCATAGCTCCCTGTCTGCATCGAGCGTCCAGAAATTCTTGCCGCACGCCTTGCACTTCTTCCTTATGAAGCCCTCGCGCTCGAACAGCTCTGTCGAATAGTACGACTTGTAGTCCTTCGAAAAATCCTTCCTCAATGAATCCTTGTCGAGCTTCATGATATCGTCTTCTGGCCCCACCATACCTTGCACTGCTTGCCGAAGAATACGCAGTAGTTGCATTTCCACTTCTCCTCCTTCGGCACCGGCAGCGCCTTCCTTATACCTTTCCAGTACTTAAATACAAATTCTTTGCTCTTCTCGAGCTCGGCGCGGCTGTACTGGAATTTGTATATCTTTATCGTATCCTCGGTGAACTGGTTTATGTATTTTATGTACAGCGTGTCGCCTATCTCTCCCATCGATTTGACTTTCGAGAAGAACTCCTTCTCCACGTACTGCATGCTGTGCTTGCTCTGCTCTATGTGCATCGCGGCGAGCTGGCGCCTGAACTCGTCGGTAAGCACGAGCCTCTCCGTATAGTAGGCTTTCTTGAAATCCTCTAGCGTATACGTGCCGTTCTGTATATCCTCAAGCATAGACCTGTAGAACATCACCTGTACCTTGTTGGGCAGCATCTGCGACGCATTTGGCAGGTTGTCATTGGCCCTTGTCTTGTCCTCCTCAACAGTGACTACTTCGTTCCTGAAATTGAGCTGGTCTATCTTGCCTACAAGGTTGAATCCCTCCATCCTCCCGAATACCTGCACCTCCCTCGTCCTGCCGTTCTCCTTTAGCGCGGAGAGGGCTATCGAGCTTGTATAGAGGGTCTTGTACATGTAGTCCGCATAGCTCTTGGGCTCCAGGAGCACAGGCACGTTCGTCTCGTTCTCGAGCATCTCGTGCAGAAGCGTGCCCTTTTTCTCCTCGACGGTCTTCTTCTTGTCGCCGTAGAGATAGCGCAGCTCCATCTGCCTCTCGCACCAGTATTGCGACGCGATGTCCGTGACCCTTATGCTCTTCTTGTTGAGCATCGTTAGAACGCTCATTTTTTCAGCCCGCCTACCTATCTTCACAGCAAAAGCTCAGCGATTACCTCATTCATCATTAAGCATACTTGCCAGAAAAGAAATAAATAATGCAGCTTTGCTGCCTAGCCTTTGGCAACGCCTATAGGCACAAGCCTCGCGACTATGTTTGATATCTTTGCCTCGCTTATGGTAGCTACAACGTCATCGACGTTCTTGTACGCCTCCATCGCCTCCTCGCTTATGAGCTTCTTGCTCCTGACGCGGACTTCTATGTGCTTCTTTTCGAGCTCTCCGAGTGTTTGCGACATAGGTATGTCACGTATGGCCTGGTGCCTGGACATCAACCGGCCTGAGCCATGGCACGACGATCCGAATGTCTCAGTCATGGCTTCTTCCCTTCCTGCGAGTATGTAGCTTGCAGTGCCCATGCTGCCGGGTATTATGACTGGCTGGCCGTAGGCCCTGTACGCCTTGGGCACTTCCTGCCTGCCAGGTGCGAAAGCCCTGGTGGCGCCCTTCCTGTGCACCATGAGCATCTTCTTCTTGCCCTCTATGCTGTGCTCCTCCAGCTTAGCTATGTTATGCGCGACGTCATACAGCAGCTCCATGCCCATGCTGTCCGCGCTCTTGGCGAAGACTTCCTCGAAGCTCTTCCTTATGGAGCTCATCATTATCTGCCTGTTGGCGAATGCGAAATTGACAGCGGAGCGCATCGCACCGAGATAGTCCTGCGCCTCCTTCGAATCGATATATGCGTATGCAAGCTCAGGATCGGGCAACTTTATGCCGTTCTTAGACTGATACGTCGCCAAGGTATCAAGATAGTCGCTGCACACCTGGTGCCCATATCCCCTGGATCCGCTGTGCAGCATCACCACTATCTGGTTCTCTTTCAGACCGTAAGCGTTGGCGAGCCTTTCGTCAAATACCCTTTCCACTCTCTGCACCTCGAGGAAGTGGTTGCCTGCGCCCAATGTGCCGAGCTGCTGCCTGCCGCGGCTCTTTGCAGTTTTGCTTACCTTGTCCGGATTTGCACCGGCTATGTGGCCGTTCTCCTCTGTTCTATCGATGTCGTCCTTCCATCCGTACCCTTTCCCTATTATATACTCAACGCCCTCCGTCGCGACCCGCTCGAGGTCCTCCTCTGTAAACCCGAGATTGATCTTGCTTCCAACGCCGCTTGGAACATTCTTGAAGAGAGAGTCCATCAGCCTGTTAAGCTTTGGCCTAATATCTTTCTCTTCCATGCTGGTCTTCACAAGGCGGACCCCGCAGTTCGATACGACCATTGAATTCGCTATGAAATCGTGATTCTCGTCGTCCATAGATATGTCAAATACATCGCCGTTATATGCCCTCTTCTCTATGCTTATGATATCGTCATATATGAATCCGCTTCGACCTGCTTCGTTAACATTGCAGAATTCCTCGAACCCTACAGCATTATACACTCTTGGCTTGCCTTCTCTGCCCCATAATGTGTGCTTTACAAAAGAGGAGGATACGCCTTCGCTTGAGAACCGAGCAATTATGTCACTTGCCTTGACTTTGGCTTCTTGCAACATGGCAATCTTCAATCTCGCTTCTGATAGGCTGCTACGTTCGCCCTTCAGATAGTTTATATAAAGCGCGTAAAGGCTTGCCAATCGCTCTTTCTCAGCATTATAGGCATAACCAACCCTGCTAAGGAACCGCTCCATGTTCTCCGTGTTTGATAGTATTGAAAGCCTTAACCCTATTGTTGCTCCCCGCTTACCCACATACCTGTAACCATATACCCATGCAGGTTCGGACGTATTTACGCCCAAAGAGGACAGCATAAATCTGATATCTGACATGAACTGCAGGGCATTTTCGCTTAAGGATTCGAGCTTGTTGACGCTGAACGAAAGCTCGCATATATTCTGATTGTTGTTTGACCTGGGCGTTGAGAGTTCTGCACCGAAGTAAGCGGCAAGGAAAAGTCTTTTATGCCAAGGCTCTGAATTCATAAGCCATACAGGTATGCGATATGCCGTTTCGCTTTTACTACCTGCAGGGCAGCCCAGGGCATACATCAAAATGCTGAACGCTTTTGAGGAGATGTGCAGTGAGTATTCCTCGAAGTCGAACCTTGATACGCCATATTGCGTATTTATAGTGTGCTTTCTTGACCTATGGTATATGTTACAGCTTAGACCAAGGGTTTCGATGTCTTTCTTGATTATTTCTAGGTCCTCGCGCTTGCCATATATCTGTATTGGAAGTATGCCGCCATTGCCGTATGGTATTGTGCCATCGCCCATTACCATGCCAAACAATTTTAGCAGCATTGGCAGTTTATCTGAATCGTACGTTATATCCAAAAGATTGCGAGATTTTAAGAAATTTAGTACCTGTGAACGTGCATTGCCGCTATTGCCCACCCCCAGCCAATCCATAGCCCTCTTTATGCTCTCTTCGCCGATTATGGCTGCAGTGCAGGGTTTGGTGTATTCAATGCCCTCATAGCCGTTTACAAGTATTTTATCCTTCTCTCTGACATCACTGGCATTTACCATGCCGCGTTGTGTCATCAGTGGATGATCGCCCGTAACAGATACCTTCTTGCCTAGCCGCGTTGATATCTCAAACAGCTCCCCGATAAATCTTTTTTTCATGAATAGCAGAGGTCTGGCTGATGCTCTGGCTCTTTTGGATTTATCAAATATGCTAAGGGTGTGGTATGTAATGTTGGCTATCCGCACGTAAGTGCCGTCATCACGATATATGCGAGTATCGGGATGCAGGCAGTTGATGTCAAAACCTATCGCCCCCGGGGATACAATCCCATTATCTGCATCGAATGCCGCAACACCGCCTACAGGGAAGCCGTAGCCTTCGTGGCCGTCCGGCATGACAAGCATGCTGCCCACTATTGAGGGAAGCATCGATGCGTTTACAGCCTGCATGAGCGTCCTATCCCTCTGTATATGCTCGAGTATGTATTTGTTGGCGTATAACCTGACTGGTACGTTCATACCCAGCTTTTCATCTTTCTCTATTTCGTATACTGCGTCTCCAACACGTTTCAAATCATACATAATGACCACTCTGATGATATTAGTGATAAAAGTTTATATAGAACGTTTTATAAAATAGACACAAGGTTTATAATACTGCGCGGATTCCTTTTTATATCTGTAGCACAACTTTGGTATCGTTGCTCTAAAGATGATATAGATGCTGCGCAATAAGAAGTATGGGAGCCCCATGATAGAACCGTCCATGACGGACTTGGACAGGGGGCTCAAAGCCATAGGCACCGGAAAGTACGCAGAGGCCGTCAAATTCTTTGAAAGTTCGATATCGTTACTAGAGAGTGGCTATGATATGGCGCTCAATGTGCACGAAAAGACTGCTCTCCTAGGCATCATAGATGATGAGGCGGAGGTATTGATGGATATACTGCATCACTTGAGCGCCGGAGTCAATGTGCTTGCAAAAACTAAAAACGAAGATGGCAGACTGATTACATTTGTATTTAATATACCTGTTACGGCGCCCGGTGATGATGCCCGCGGATTTATCCCTGCGGCGCTGGATCTGGTAGGAAATGCACTGATTTATGTAAATGACAATGCAAAGTTCCTATACGAAACGGATAAGCTGGGCGTATGGCAGAAGGAATGGGCAAGCAAAATAATATTTACGTCGAAATTACATTATACCAATACTGCATGCATATCAATATTTAATGATATAAAAGGCTTGTCAGAGTCGGATGAGAAGGCATCGGGCATTGAACAGGGACTCGACAGAGTATTAAAACTATTTGATTCTGCGATAAATGATAGATATGAATATAGATCAATGGGGTTGGGGAGCAAGCTAGCTGACTATGTTATTGAGCTCGAGGTACTGAAAGTCAAAGAGATAGAGAGGCACTTTCTTGAGGGTGTATCCGATATATATGGGTCACAGCTGCCTAAAGAGGGCAGTGGAACGCCCATATTTATAGGAAATGCGCTTCGTAGAGTGGACAGGGACATAGCTTTCCGCAGAGAATCGCTTGATGTATCGAATAAAGGACTTATAAGAAGCTTGGCAAGGGGCGCAGAGCTAAATGCGTTGAGCTCAGCATTGCCGCTGGGGCTTAGCGCATATACATTTATGCAGGGGGATTACACCTTATCGGCATTGCTCATGGCAGCCACGATAGCCCTTGAGATAAGTTCTTTGCTTAAGGTAAGGGCAACAAAGTTATTGCTCCGCAGACGAGCTTAAGCGAATTAATATTAATAATTGGCGTAAATCACTTCCTGAGCAGGCTCTTCGCCTTGGCAATAGCATCGTTTATCTCCTCTAAATCTCGGCGCTCCTCTTTTGTGGTTGCATATTTATCCAGGCCATTCATGCGCTCTTCTATCGCATTGAGGAATTCTACCCAGCCTTCCGTCTCTTCGCTGGTTATCTGAAGGAATGCCTTATCCATGGTGAACAGATTGAGCACCTTGAGTATCTCCTCGTTGTCCTCTACACTCTCGCCGTTGTTGAGTCTTTCGGTTATGTGCTCCCGTACCCTCTTGATGTCGTCGAAGCCGACCTCATTGTTGCGTTCTAGGGCATTCCTAGTATCCGATAGGAAGGCCTTTACGTCATTTTGGAGCTTCGAGAACAGCTCCTTCAAGCTCATCAGCTTAAGTTCGGTATTCAAGATATCACCACAACAAATCAAATAAACTTTTATATCTTTATAGATAAGTATCATTATTTATCTGTTGTTATCCGTTTATTGTGCTATTCGCAAGACGTCTGGAAATGGTCTGCATGCATGTAAATAGTCTTGAAAGATATTGCCGCGAGCACACTGCGGCAGCAACCCATTGTGATTAAATTGTCAGAACAGAACACTTTCCTGAAGAGCATAGTATACCGGTTGATAAAGAAGCACATATCCGGAACCACAGTCAATGCCGCCTTCAAACTGACAAAGAACCTTAATGACAAGGATATGGCCGCCACGATAACCTTCCTCAACGAGAACGTAAATGATACAGGAAAGGCCAGGTACAACCTCAATTCCTACATGCAGTTGATAAAACAGATATCCAGGCTCAACCTGAATGCCTCAATATCGGTGCGCATGTCGCAGCTTGGCATCACGCTCCCCAATGGCATAATAGAGCACAATATGCTTTCCCTGCTGACTACGGCGAAAAGCTCGCATGTGAATGTATGGTTTGAGTATGAGGATGCATTGGGCCTCAAGGGGATGGTGGATTTGTATAGGAGGTACAAGGAGCTATACGAGGGCATCGGCATAGAACTGCCGCTACAGCATCCCAAGGTAGAGCAGGCGATAGAGACCGTGCCAAAAGCCGCTTCGGTGAAGCTGATATCGCACTACCATATGAATGAGCTTAAGGAGAGCCGCAAGGAGAAAGAAAAAACGAAGCAGAAAGGGCACATAGATGTGTATATGAATTGCATAAACAGGCTGCACGGGCTAAAGACCACGGTGCACATCCAGGAACCCGACGAAAAGACCGTTTACAGGCTGGCCAGGGCGAATAAGCAATACAAAAGGGATTTAATATTTGAGTTACCATTAGGATACAGCAAAAGATGGCAGAGTAAATTTATAAAAGAGAAGATAAAAGTGAGCGTCTATGTACCTTATGGCAAGGATTGGATACCCTATGCCATAAACAAATTGACAGAGGGCCGCATAAGAGAGTTGGCAGTATCTATTCTCGACGGCAAAACAAGCGCAGGGGGTGGCAATGAAGAACCCAGAAAAGGATAAGCCCACTGTGGATCTTGTCACCGGAGCAACGAGCGTGCTCGGGAGGGAAGTAGTTAGAAAGCTTCTTGCCAGGGGCGACGAGGTAAGGGTATTGGTAAAGGAGCAGCCGAGCGACATAGGGGCATGGAAGTCGATGCCTACCGGGGTTATACCGTATGTCGCTGATCTGACACTGAAGAACAGCGCAGATAAGCAGGTACTTGCAGAAGCCGCGAAAGGCGTCAATAATGTATTCCATATGGCTGCCGCAGTATACAATTACAAGAACACATACCAGACATTGATGAATATCAACGTAGAAGGCACAGAAAACCTGCTCAACGCAATATTGGAAGCAAACGATGGCGATAATGAGATGCAATTCATATTCGCAAGCAGCATCAGCATCTACGGGCATCACAGGAAGGGCGAGATACTCACAGAGAACTCGGAGGCCAAGCCAGAGACTCCGTACTCAAAGAGCAAATACATAGCAGAGCAGGTCCTGCGCTCATTTTCATTTGCGCATAGGAACCTGCACTACACGATAATGAGAATTGGAACGCTTTACGGCCCGGGCTACGAAAAGCCATCATTCTGCAAGGTTTTCGAACTGATCAGAAAAGGCGAATTCCGATATGTAGGCAAGGGCGAGAACCATATGACCCTTGTATACGTTGATGATGCAGCAGACGCATTCGTATCGGCTTCGGATAGCAAGAACGCGCTGGAGAAGGTGTACAACCTCACCGACGGGCAGCCGCATACGCAGCAGAGCCTGATGAAACTCGTTGCGGATTACCTGCATGTCAATCCTCCGGCAAAGCACGTCCCCACGCTTCTCGCTAGGCTAGGGAGGAGGTCCAAGAATATTAATATAGACGAGTATGATTTCCTCGTGAGCGACAGGATAATAAGCATAGAGAGCATAAAGAAAGACCTAAAGTTCTCGCCAAAAGGAAAGATGGATGTAGAAGGCGTAGCCATGATAAAGAACTGCTTCTAGATTGCATTAATTTTTAAGGTCGATGAATATGAAACAAGGCAGAGTTGAATTGTATATAAATGAAGCACTGGAGAGCAGAGGCGCGCTTCTGTTCGGATTGATAGACCCTGATGATTATAAGACGGACGACGAAGCGATCAAGACAGCAAAGGCAGGGGTGGATGGAGGCATAGATGTGGTGCTCATAGGAGGCAGCATGGGCGTGCAGGGAGAGACCCTGGACAGAATAACAAAAGGCATAAAGGACCTGGTAGATACTCCGGTCGTGCTGTTCCCAGGCAACATAGGCACACTCACGGGCTATGCAGATGCATTGTACTTCATGTCGCTCCTGAACGCCAGAAACCCTTATTGGATAACGCATGCACAGATGCTCGCTGCTCCATCGATAAGGAAGCTGCATCTGGAACCGTTGCCTGTAGGTTATATAGTGGTGCACCCGGGAGGCACAGTAGGTTGGGTGGGCGATGCCAACCTAGTGCCCAGGGAGAAGCCAAAGATAGCTGCGGCGCTTGCAATGGCAGGCGAATATCTTGGCCATAGATTTATACTTACTGACACGGGGTCAAACCCGCGCATGCAGCATGCCGGGCCCATACCGCCCGAATTTGTGAGAATGGTGAAGCAGTCAATAAGCGTGCCGTACATAGTAGGAGGAGGCATAATGACTCTCAACGACCTCGGGAACGCCTACAAATACGGCGCTGACATAGTGCAGATAGGCACCGCCTTCGAGAGCATTTCAGATGCCAAGAAGAAGGCCAAATCCTTTTCTAGAATCGCGAAGGAGGAAGGTGCGAAGAAGCTGAAAAATATCTAGGGAGCGAGTACGGATGCGTGAGATATCCAATATTGAAATCTCGGTGCTCGTCGGAAAGCTAAAGCAAGTGGAAGGTAGCTACATAGATAAGTTCTATGACTTGGGCAGCGGCAGGTTTGTACTGAAACTGAGCAGGAAGGATTTCAAGGCAAATGTGATGTGCTTGCTTTCGCACACGCTGCACATCACTGCATACACAGAGAAGTATGGGGAGCCTAGCAATTTTGCAGTTGCTGTAAGGAAGAGGGTAGGCGGGTACCAGATAAGCGGCATATCCAAGGTAAATGACGATAGGATAGTGAGGCTTTCGCTATCGAAGGGAGAATCCCATTTGGGCATAGTATTCGAAATGTTCGGCAAGGGCAATATGATTCTGGTCGACCAAGAGGATAAGATACTGCTCGCATATGCTTATGAGGACTTCAAGGGCAGATCAATAAGGCCCAGGGCTGCGTATAAACCGCCGGAAAACTTAGGAATTGATATACTTGCAAGCAGCAAAGAAGAAGCGAAGAATGCGATACGGAAGCATAGCGACATGGGCATAATGTCGTTCATGTCCAGGTGGACGAATGTAGGCACGCTCTATGTAGAGAATGCCATATCATCGCTAGGTATAGACCCGAAGGAGGCAGTCGGAAAACTTGGAGCGAAGGTATGGAGTGTCATAGAGGGCATAGATACGGAGGTAGCGGAGGCAGAAAAGGGCAATGCACATGTCTATGTGAATCATGGCACTGTGGCCGATTATGCGCTATGCAGCATAAAGAAGTATGCGGACATGGATGTGGTTGAGTTCGACGACATACACAAGGCCATGGATTTTATTTATGTAGAGAAGGCAGAAAAGGTTGAGGTAGAGAACCCTGCCCTAGAGAAGCTGAAGAAGAGCATAGATAAGCAGAAGCGCATAGTCGCAGGCATAGATGAGCAGATCTCCAGGAACAAGGCAATAGCGCAGGCAATATTTAATAACATGAACGTACTGAATCAGATCATAGATGCGGCTTCGCACAACAAAAGGATAACAGCGGATGAATTGAACGCCCTGCTCGAGGACACAGGGCTCTCGGTTAAGAGCGCCGACTTGAAGAGCAAACACATTATTGTAGATATTTGAGGCAGCTGCTTTGCATTGAATGGTGCGCGTATGATTGATGTGACATTCCTAGGAACGTCTGGATCGACCCCGACACGGGACCGCTCATTGCCCAGCGTTGCCGTTGAGTTCAATGGCGACATCTGCCTGTTCGATTGCGGCGAGGGCACACAGCGTCAGTTTATGATATATGGATTGAGCACCTCGAAGATACATTCGGTATTCATAACACACATGCACGGGGACCATGTCATAGGCATTGCGGGGCTTATGCGCACTTTGGCGTTGAACAACAGGACTGAGCCACTTTACATATATGTACCGGAGGGCGAGGAAGAGAGAGCTAAGGCGCTCGCCACTTTTGACAGGGCGATGTTCGGCTATGACATAGTATTCGTGGGAGTGAGGAGCGGCACCATCATAAAGGGGAAGGGCTTCGAGATAAGCGCATTCAGGCTCAATCATTCCGTGAAGAGCTATGGCTACATATTCGAGGAGGACGACAAGTTGCACTTTATTAAGGACAAGTGCAAGAGGCTCGGCATAAAAGGCACTATGTTCTCGCAGCTGGAGCGCGGCGAAGGATTAGTTATAAATAAGAAAAGGGTAAAATTGAAGGATGTAACGTATTTGGAGAAAGGCAAGAAGGTAGTATATGCGACAGACTCCAGACCTGCAGCCACGACAGTGAGTGCAGCAAAAAATGCGGACTTGCTTATACACGAAGCCACATATTCAGATGAATTGAAGGATTTCGCGAGCAAGAGGAAGCACAGCACTGCGATAGAAGCGGCAGAAGTGGCGAAAAAGGCAAATGTGAAGCAGCTCGTATTGTTCCATCCGAGCGCAAGATACAAAGATACCGGCGTACTGGTCAAGGAGGCTCGGAGCGTATTCAGGAACACGCGCATGGCGATGGACGGAATGAAGATACACCTATGATCGGGCTCGTAGTCGATTGGTAAGACGTCACGTTGACAACGTGAAGATACGGAGTTCGATTCTCCGCGGGCCCACTGGTGCTTTGGCTAGGTTTCAAGTACCAATATAAAAAGAAAAAGAAGAAATAGAAAGCGTTGTGAGCATCAGTCTTTTGCAAGCGTTATCATTATTGCGCTTACCTTTGACTTGGTGCCATCCTCGTTGGTCAGCTCCTCGGAAGATGTCTTCATGGCCTTTTCCTTCAAGTTCGGCATGAACCGGTTTACCACGATCTCCTTCACGTCAACGGCTCTCGATATGGCATTGCCCCTCGCTTTTATAGTCACTTCAGGCATGCCGTTGTTGAACTGCGTCACAACTGCGAGCACGTAGTTCATGGTTGGTTTCTTGCCTATATACACTATGTTCTCTGCTCCGCTTGTCCTGCTCTTCTCGTTATGTGTTTCTTCTGCCATGGTTTCACCGTTATTATTGTTAGCATTCATAATTCCGCGAAGCAGTTATTTATACCTTGTCATGTCGAGCCATGCAAAGTAGTGCATTCACTTATTAAGCCTGGAATAAGCCAGCCCTATAGTCTGGTATATCAGCTTCGCGGCCAGAAAGTCTGGAGCCACCATTCCAGGAATTGGCGAGAACTCTGTGAAATCTATGCCCATCACATTCTTCCTTGGCAGGACTCCTTTCAGCATCTGCATCATCTCATAATACGTAAGGCCATCGGGTTCTGGAGTGCCGGTACTGGGCATTATTGAAGGGTCGAGAACATCGAAATCGAAAGTCAGGTATATGTCTTCATTGGTGTTGCTGTTTATCCTTTCCACTATCTCGTCCGCAGACATGCCGTGCATTTCGTCCCTGAACAGAATGGATTTTGCATACTTCCCGGAGCTCTCTTTATCTATGCTCCTTATGCCCACGCTGTAAGTATGGATACCAAGCTCGGCAATCCTCGCCAGCACGCATGCATGGCAGTATTTGGCTCCATAAATCTCGTCCCTCGAATCTGAATGCGCATCGAAATGCAGCACGCTGAAAGGCCTCTTGGACAATTTGGAAAGTGCGCGCACGCTGCCAATCGCTATGGTGTGCTCGCCGCCTAGCAGCAGAGGTATCTTTCCGTCCTGCAGTATGGGCGTAACCTCTTTCTCTATGTTACTTACCATCCTCTCTGGCGAGCTCAAGTCAGGAGCCATAGGCTCGAGCGTATATATGCCCAAGCGGCTTATATCCCCCTTGGTCTCGTAATCGTAAAGCTCAAGGTTCCTGCTGGCATCTATTATCGCGGCCGGCCCATCCCTCGAGCCAGCCTTGTATGTAGATGTAGAGTCATATGGTACAGGAAGCACTGCTATCCTTGCCTTCTCGTACGATTGATCCTCAATGCCGAACAGGTTGTAGGGCGGGAGCTGGTTTAGCACATGCATGCCATAACACCATCTTTATGCAGGAATACGCAGGTTTTACTGCCTGCAGAAATTTACGTTTAATGACTTATAGCAGGAGAAAG
>JAMCYB010000028.1 GCA_023474385.1 Candidatus Martarchaeota archaeon
AATTGCGAAGAGCTTCGAGCGCATACACAGAAGCAACCTTGTCGGCATGGGAGTGCTGCCCGTAGAGTTCAAGCGCGGCGAAGGATATGAAGAGCTTGCAATAGACACGATGAAGCCGATAAGCATAAGGATAAACGACAGCATAAAGCCCAAAGCAGATGTTGAAATACGCTACTACAGCAAGGCTGATGGCAAAGAGCATTCAACGAAAGGCAAGGTAAGGCTCGACTCAGAATTAGATATCGAGTATTACAGGATTGGCGGAGTGCTCAACTACGTGCTTGACAAAATATCGAAGAAACAATAAGCAAAAATGTAGCGCCTTTATGCCACGGGCGAATTGCATAGCGAAGACAAGATAAATGCCCCTTACACTCTGCTACTATCTCTCTTGCATATTCCGTGCATCCTCCCGCGAAGCTATCAGTCATTCTTTTAAGGGATCTGATGTGCAGAGTCTAGCCCGCCTTGACTGCCTCGCTTATGCTCTCTATCTTCTTTTTGCTGCCAACTCCCCACGTCTTTGCTTTCTCTATGTCCACACCATGCTTCTTCGCCAGCCTCTCTATGAACTTCATCATCGCGTAGCCTCCGAGGTTCATCACTCCTGTCAAGGCCATCCTTGTGGCTGGATTGCCCTTTGATTCCGAGCCGGAATCCCTTGATGCCATCTTTGCAAGGTGCCTGTAGGATGCATAATACACCGCGAACATTGATTCTGTCAGCAGTGCGTCGCTCAGCTTCCTCGCCTTTATCCTGCCCAGCGGCACATTAAGCATGGGCGTTACTGTAAACTCAAAAGGCCTTCCATCGACATACGAGTTGCTCAGCTTGTTTATCAGCGCAACTGTATCCCAATTGTCCTCGTCGGTCTCTCCCTCCTGCCCTACCTGCACCGTGAATGCAGGCCTCCAGTAGTTCTTCGTCTCAACCTGCACTCCTCTGAGCACTATCTCATGCCAGCTTCCATCGACTCCTATCTTCAATGGCAGCGTCTTCGCCGGCATGTGCCTCTTCGCCAGTTCCTCGCTTCCGGTCTCGAGCCCGGTCTGCACGCCTATCCAGTTCCTCGGCCCTGCCTTAGCTATCCCGGAAAGCTTCTCAATGAGTTCTGGGAAGCCTGCGGGTATTGATATCCTGCCGTGTGTAGGGTTGGTGCTCTTTACTCCTTTGACACCCATAGCCATGGTGAACACATCGGTCAGTGCGTCTTCATCCGGCGCGAAGAACTGGCCGTGCTTGTAGCCGAAGAATTCATCGGAATGCAGCCATGCCCTGTCCCCTCCGCCTGCAATGTTCACCTCTATCTCCTTCTTTATCATGTCGAGCGTGTAATACCTGAGCGGGCGCAATGTCACCTCGCAGAAGTCGCATCCGACTCCGCAGCCCCTCATTATCTCCACCATGGACTTTATGGTGGGCCTTACTATGGTAGGTATCTGCTCAAGCTTGGGGTAAGCGCCGTATGAGGTCCTTGCTATAAACTTCTCGTCGTTAACGGTGGCCATGTGGAAGCTTTCATCGAATGTGGTATAGCCTATCTTGAACATCCCCCTGTCAACAGTGCCCTGCACTATCTGATCGAAAAGCTCGTTTATGACATCCTCGGTCTCTCCCTGCACTGCATAATCGATGCCCTGCTTCTCGAAATCGTCCCTAAGAACAGTAAACTCCCATACGCCCGGGCCTCCAACAACGAGTTTTGCCTTCTTGCCCTTCCTCAAGGCATTGAGCTTGGTTATCAGGTCCTCCCACTCCGCCCTGACCCAGGCGTAGAAATCGCCTCCAAAAAGCGCTGCATATGACATCGTCAATGGCCCTATGCCGAACGGGTCCATGGTTGACACGCCTACTACCTCGGTATTGCTGTCTATGAATCTATGGGCATTATTGACATCGGTAACGGCGATCTCTTCTCGGGGATGCTTCTGCAGCAGTGCGGCCTCGAGCTTTCTCACTGAGTATGGTGCCTGTAGCAGCTGCCCGTCTGGATAAGTGGCGGGGGGATTGCCCCTAAGGAACCTGTATATGGCGGAAGGCACTGCAGCCTTGGGCGCGCTAGGCAGGAAGTCCAGCAATGGGAAATTCCTGAAAGTGTATATCAGAGACGAATCAGCAACTAGCACGTACCTTGTCATACTATTACAGAATGCATAGCAGAAAGCCCACGATTTTCAATCGTGGGATGAATGCGAAATGCATAGATTTATTAATTATATCTAAGTATATTGTACGGTAGTGGAGTAAATGAAACTAACGCAAGTTGTAAAGGTAGAGGGCAATTATGAAATACTTGACAATCTTGCAAAGATAACCAACGGACTGTACAATTCTGCATTGTACGAAATCAACCAAAGATACAGGAAAGAACAGAAATTCTATTTCTACTACGATCTCTGCAATATTCTAAAGGGCAACACCCTCTACGCCTTATTGCCCTCCCAGACCGCCCAGGCCGTGTTGCAGAAAGTCGACGGCGCAATAAAGTCATTCCTGAAACTCCGCAGAAACAATGCAAATGCGGCATATCCAAGATACCACAAGAAAGATACTGCCTGGGTAATACCGTTCAAATCGCAGCAGATAAAAATTGATGG
>JAMCYB010000031.1 GCA_023474385.1 Candidatus Martarchaeota archaeon
CAGTGAAGAATCATAAAGTCGGAGAGATGGTAGGGGTAACGTGGATCAACTCCGCGTGCGGCAAGTGCGAGTTCTGCAAGAAGGGCATGGAAAACCTCTGCGAAAACATGAAGTTTACCGGTTATGATGAGAACGGCGGATACGCGGAATACATTGTCGTAGCTGATGACTACGCTTTCAAAATACCTAAAGGTTTTGATGAAGCCCATGCATCGCCGCTTTTCTGCGCTGGCATAATAGGGTACAGGGCGTTCAAGCTTTCAGCAGTTAAGAAGGGGGACAAACTTGCAATGTTTGGCTTCGGCGGATCTGCGCATATCATAATACAGGTAGCAAGGTACCTCGGCATCGAAACGTTGGTATTTACGAGGGATGAGAAGCACCAGAAGGAGGCAAAATCGCTTGGTGCGGTGTGGGTGGGAAAGCCGGATTCCAAGCCCCCTTACTTGTTTGACTCTGCAATAATCTTTGCGCCTGACGGGAGGCTGGTGCTATATGCACTCAAGAACTTAAAGCGCGGCGGCAACGTGGCCATAGCCGACATATATATGAGCAGGATACCCGAGCTTGATTACGGGCTGCTTTATGAAGAGAGAAGCGTAAAAAGCGTGGCCAACTACACCCGGGACGATGCCATGGAGTTCCTTGACCTCGCAGCAAAAATACCCATAAGGACACAGATACGGGAATTCACGTTGGAAGAGACGAACAACGCGATGCTTCTCCTAAAGCAGAGCAAGATAGGCGGTTCCGCAGTAATAAGGATAAGCAGGTGATTGCACGCCATGGGTTCCATTGAAAAGCCTGTACAGGACAGCCTACAACCTTGCAGCAAAGCTAGGTCCCGGTCAGGAATTGAGCATGAAAAGCTTCAAGAAGGACAGGATAGTCACAGTATCAAAATTGGGCAGCGGCTACAGCATAAAAGAAGCAGGATTCATCAAGGAGGAGTACAGTGTGAATGCAGAAGAGCTGAAGAAAAAGATAGGCAGTATTATAGATATTGAGTTTCCAAGGAGCCATGAAGTTCTGGTATCAGTTTCAAGGAGCAAGGAGAGCCCCGGTTGAAGTAATAAATTAGATTGCACCATACTCATGATATGGGTGGTATAATGATAGTCGGCATACCTACGGATGATGGACAGGTTGTTAGCGGCCATTTTGGCAAGTCGAAGTATTTTGTGATTGCACGCATCGATGGCAATGAGGCTTCCGAAAAGAGAACGGTGGAGAACCCGCACAATAATGAAGCTACTGAGCAGGGCGGCCACGGAAAGCTGCTCAAGATGCTTGTGGACAACAAGGTCAACATGGTGATCTGCGCAGACCTCAATCCGAGAATGGAGCAGAACCTGAACTCCCTTGGGATAAGCGTGAATAAGTGCGGCTATGGGCAGAGTATAGATGACCTGCTACGGGGCATACAGCCAGATTAATCGCAATGCGAATGCTTTACAATTGTGAAATGATCCGATGGCACAGTTCAATAGAGTCATAGGCCTGTTCGGGGCGGTGATGATAAATCTCGGCGCAATAATAGGCGCAGGCATATTTGTCATAATAGGCATGGCCATCGGCAAGGCCGGCCCGTCCATACTGATATCGATAATACTGTCGGGACTCATAGCCATGCTGACAGGCATAAGCTTCTCAGAGATAGCGCAGCACGTGACTAAGGAGGGAGGGGTCTATGAGTATGCGAGGGAATCCCTGGCGCCATCCGCCGGATTTGTAGGAGGGTGGATGTGGACCTTCGGAAATATAATAGCGCTTGCTGCAGTATCGCTGAGCATGGGCAGCTACATCAATTCGCTTCTTGGCACAGCGATACCGCTGGTCTACTATGGCACCGCCGCTATACTGATATTCATGACAGTGAACCTGCTCGGCATAAAGAACTCCGTAAAGACCCTTACTGGGCTGGTGGCATTCAATGTCATCGTCCTTGTCATTTTTGTCATAGCGGGATTTACGCTCTTCAACAAAGCGAATCTTGCCGTGTTCCTGCCGAATGGCACGAGCGGCCTGATAGCCGGCGCATCGATAATATTCTTCGCCTTCACGGGGTTCTCCAGGGTGACGACAATAGGCGACGAGGTGAAGAATCCTGAAAGGACAATACCGCTGGCAATAGTGATATCGATAATCATATCGACCGCATTGTATTTTATGGTGGCGTACACTGCCCTAGGCTTAGTGCCTTATTCCAAGATGGCGGATTCCGCCGCACCTTTGTCTTTGGCAATGTCGGTCCTGAAAAGCAAAGTGCTCGATGTGGTGATAAGCATAGGGGGCATAACGGCTACGGCTGGAGTAATACTGACAGGCATATTGGGCACGAGCAGGGTTTTCTTCGCCATGGGCAGGGACAAGGAATTGCCAAGCGCACTGGGCAGCGTGAGCAAGTCCGCAACGCCGATGAATGCGATAGTTGTATCGTCGTTCATAGGCATATTGTTCATTTTTCTGACATCTTTCTCGAACATAGTCGAGGCTTCAAATGCATCGGTGCTCATAGCTTATGCCATAATGAACGTATCGGCCCTTTACCTTTCATCAAAGCTCTATAAAGCGGAAGCGGAGCCGAAGCACCTCAGGGAGCACAGGCTATTCCCCATGATACCGCTTGCAGGCCTGGCGAGCATAGCGATAATAATATTGTACCTTGGCTATCAGGCGCTCGGCATAACCGCCGCAATAATGGTGATAGGTGCGGCGTACTACATGCTGAAATTCGCATTCGCGAACAGGCTCAATATAATAGGGAAGAGCCTGAAGAGCCCGAGGCACAGCCTGGTCAGGACTGTCACAAAGTAGCTGCACCGGCGGTATGGAGAGTGCTTCTGCGCCACGTTTTTATAGTTTGCCATGGTTATTATGCTGAAGCGTCAAGTAGGATTTGGTGAATGCGTGGAATTACTGGCCAAGACCGCCCTTGCGGTGATAGTCATAGTGGCAATACTGTCTCTTGTCTATCTTGTAGAGTACTTCCTTGTCGTGCCTCCGGCCCCACTCAACGAGACTCAGGCCGATGCCCTCATAGTCAAGGATCTTACACAGCATTCGCCGAGCGCAAACGTTTCAATATTGGACTCGTCGCCTTCATCGACATATCCCGGCAGCTGGAACATACTTGTTAGGCTGGTATACGGCCAGAATACCGCATGCCCGACGATGACTACCGAGAGCTTCATATATCCTGCTACGGGCTTCCTGAACACAACCGCCTTGTACTCAAACTACTCCAATGGCACGTGCAGGCTCTACGTCAGCTTAGCGAATGCATCGAGCGGCGTGAGCAGGATAATAGGGCTCGCACCATTGGCAATAGACGTGCCGTACAATGATTCGCTGCCGGGCGTGGTAAATATGGTAGACAGCTACGGCTATTCAAATGTAATTGCAAACGCGCACCTGCATAGCTCGCTCGATGTCGCAGGCAAGAACATGAGCGAGGTATGGCTCGTATCGTATGACGCACCGCTGCACAACAGCACTTACGTCGTTGTGCTGAACACATCAGGGGATATAATTTATAGCGGCACCAAAGTGTAGTGTACTCAGGTATATGCCCGTTTATGAAGATACACTATGACCTGATACTGCATTTACTCGGTCCGTGTGCATAATACTTAAAAAGCTTTCTTTAAAAATATACATAGGCGATTGGTATGGACGACCTAGTAAATAGTGTATTCGGAGGGCAGGGTGGAGTTGCGAAAAGCACAGCGGACAGCAATGAGGATTTCGGATCGGCGCAGATAAAGATTGTGACTGCAGGTTTTGGAGGTGCAGGCGACAATATAATAAACAGGCTGCTGAAGGTTGGAGTCAAGGGTACGGAATTCGTTGCAGTAAATACTGACGCTCAGCATTTCAAGATTATAGACGACAGGATAAAGAAGGTGCTCATAGGCAAGAGCATAACCAGGGGGCTTGGAGCCGGAGGCGACCCGCTCGTAGGAAAGAAGGCCGCTGAAGTTGACAGGCAGCTGCTCGAAGATGTTTTCTCGGGTGCGCAACTGGTGTTCCTGTGCGCTGGCATGGGAGGAGGAACAGGAACGGGATCCATATCGGTCGCTGCGCAGATAGCTAAGGAGCAGGGAGCCATAGTGATATCCATGGTAACATACCCATTCGACCTCGAGAGGGTAAGGAAGGTCAAGGCCGAGGAGGGGATACAGGAGCTGAGGAAATTCAGCGACAGCGTCATAATAATAGACAACAACAGGCTAACCAAGCTGGTGCCCAACCTGCCTATGACAGAGGCATTCGCCCTGGCGGATGAGGTGCTTGCGAAGGCCATAGGAGGACTAGTATGGACTATAACGCAGCCGAGCATGATAAACATAGACTTTGCCGATGTGAGGAGCATCATGGTGAACAACGGAGTCGGATTCATAGCGGTAGGAACAGGAAAGGGCAACGACAAGGTGAACATAGCTGCGGAGCAGGTGCTCAAGAACAAGCTGCTTGACGTTGACTATGAGAACGCCACTGGCGCATTGATACACATATCCGGCGACAGCTCGCTCACGATAGGCGATGCGATAAAGGCCGGCGAGATAATAACCGAACGCATGGACCCGAAGGCTAACATAAAGTGGGGCGCTAGGCTCATACCAGGGTACAACGACATGATAGAGATAGTGGCAATAATAACAGGAGTGAAGAGCGCAAGCGTCATAGGCAAGCTCGAAGAGAGGAGGGTGCAGAGCTCCACAGACCTCGAGTCTATCGGCTGAATGGTGAGAGAGATGGATATAGATTATGAAGAATTCAGTTCGAAATTCGCCGTAGTAGGATGCGGCGGGGAAGGCTCTAACCAGGTGAACAGGCTCTTCAACAGCGGCATAAAGAGCGCAGAAACGATAGCAATAAACACGGACGCGAAGCACCTCGGGATAACCAATGCGCACAAGAGGCTCCTTATAGGCAAGGACATAACTAGGGGATTGGGGTCAGGAGGCTATGTAGAACTCGCGGCGAAAGCCGCAGAGGCCAGCCTGTCAGACATACAGAACGCCATATCAGGCTATGACCTCGTATTCCTGTGCGCTGGCATGGGAGGAGGCACAGGAGGCGGAGTAGCGCCAATAGTGGCAAGGACCGCAAGGGAGATGGGAGCTGTGGTTGTCGCATTCGTGACATACCCGTTTGCATTGGAGAGGAACAGAAAGGAGAAGGCGGACTGGTCGCTTATGCAGCTCAACAAGAACACGGACACTACGATAATAGTCGAGAACGACAGGCTTCTTAGCTATGCGCCGAACCTGCCCATGGAAAAGGCATTCGAGATAATAGACAACATAACAGCCAACGCAGTGAAGGGCATAACCGACACCATAAAGTTCCCGAGCCTGATAAACCTCGATTTTGCGGACCTGAGAACGGTAATGAGGGATTCTGGAGCTGCAGTGATAAACCTAGGCAGCGGATCCGGACCGGACAGGGTCGAGCACGCAATAAAGTCCACGCTTACGCATCCTCTGATGAGCTACGACATAGCAGGCGCAAAGAGCGCGCTGATACACGTGACGGGAGGGGCCACATTGTCGATAGACGAAGCGACAAGGATAGGCGAGGGCGTGACCGAAGGGCTAGACGCGAAGGCCAACGTTATTTTCGGCGCGAGGCTGCTGCCTGAGCTGAAGGACCAGATAAACGTCATGTCCATAGTCACAGGTGTCAAGCCGATGCTCGGATCCAAGATAGAAGTGGCGAAGGGCGCAACAGCCTTTGACTTCGGCCTCGACAGCGTATACTGAGCAAATTCTTTTCCTTTTTCTTTTTGTATTTATCTGAAACGCATGCAGCGTGCAGCAGCCATGCATGAAGCCTGAGCAGCGCATGTGCACGGCTTTGCGCGCTTTACGAGTGCGCGGATATCACAAAGTATATATACTTTAACTAACAAATTTCTCTGTCTATTTGCTAATGGTCATTATATGGAGGAAGGAGTAGGCTTCGCTTCGATGAAGGAGATAAAGGTAGGAAGGTACATCATAATAGATGGAATACCGTGCAAGGTGGTCAGCATAGACGTGAGCTCGCCAGGCAAGCACGGATCGGCAAAGATGCGCGTCACGGCCATAGGCATATTCGACGGCCAGAAGAAGACGCTGCTGAAGCCGAGCGACGGAGAGGCCGAGGTGCCTGTAATTGCCAAGAAGAAGGCGCAGATCGTGTCAATAGAAGGCAACAACGCGCAGGTGATGGACCTTGAGACTTATCAGGTCGATACGCTGCCAGTACCGGAGGAGATGCAGGGCAAGCTCAAGGCAGGAGAAGAAGTGGAGCTTATAGAGGCGATGGGCAGGCATGCGCTCTCGAGGGTAATAAACCAATAGATGATAACATGGAGATAAAAGTCATTGAAGAAGTGGACAACAAGCTGCTTGGAAGGAAGGAGATAAAATTCCTTGCTACTTACGAGGACAGGACAGTATCGATAGACGAGGCAAAGACGGAGATATGCAAGAAGCTGGGCCTTAAGCCTGAGAACACAATCATCAACCGGATAGACCAGAGGTTCGGCCTCAGGCAGAGCGAGATAAGGGCCTATTCGTACCGGGACAAGGAGGCGAAGGACAGGTATGAGAGGAAGTACCTGACTAAGAGGCTTGAGAAGAAGGGCAATGCGAAGGAAGCCGAAGCGCAGAAGGAGGCGCAGTGATATGCTATAGTGGCTTTATGCTTAATCGTTATGACAAGTTGATCGTATGGCAGAAGAGAAATCGGCTAAGAAGGATATAAGGCCGTATGTGCCTCCGAAGGAGTGCCCGAAGTGCGGCTCGCGCATGGCAAACCATGCGGATAGGTACACGTGCGGCAAGTGCAGTTATACTGAGTTCAAGAGCCAGGCGAAGGAGGCTCAAACCGAGCAGAAGGCGCAGGATGCTAAGAAGCCGCAGAAACCAAAGCAGGGAAAGAAGGACAGCGGAGCTGCGGTGTGATAAGTGACTGCAAAGAAGCGCAGCACTAAAAGCCACAGAATTAACAAAGGCAGGACAAAGCGTGCCGCATCCCAGAATGCCAAGGCGGCGCGCAGTGAATCCGCATCGTTGGACAGGCCGGCGCCTGCTGCGCTAAGGTACTTTTTCTACATCGGATTGATAGTGCTCGTAGTGCTGACGCTGTTCGTCATACCGGGCATGCTGGACGCAAAATTCCAGCATTACCAGAGCGTATACCCGCAGCTCGGCAACGTTTCGGTGAACAGCCTGGCGGGCTTCTGCAACTCCTATTATTCCAAGAATGAGTCGCCGATAGGCAGCTCTGCCATGGGGCTCTGCGGCGCATATTCAAGCGCGCTGGCGAATTCCTCTATCACCCTGTCGCTGATATTCCCGTTCATAGTGTTCGCATACCTGATGCTCAGGGGAAAGGGGCTCAAGAGGATAATATCAGAGCTGGGCCTATCCAGGAGGGAGCTCACATACAGGTATGTGGCGCTTGGAATATTCCTTTTCCTGCTGTTCTTCGGCCTTGAGTTCTTCATCGGTGCGATAGAGGTGCTCACCCACACATACATAAGCTCAAATGTTACAGAATACCTATCCAACCTGCCGCTTTATTTCTACATATTCGTGTTCCTAGTTGCACCGATAGACGAAGAGATACTTTTCAGGGGGTTCATGGTGCCGAGGTTCGGCATAGTGCTCAGCGCGCTGGTGTTCGGCGCGTTGCATTACATAAGCTATTTCTCATACATAGAGCTTATAGCTGCGTTCGCATTCGGCCTTGCGGCAGGCTATGTCTTCAAGAGGACCAATTCATTGTATCCATCGATCATAGGGCATATGCTCTTTGACTTCTCCACTGTGTTCTTGCTGTTCTTCATATAGGGATGGTTGATTGAAAGATAGGGGGATAAGGATAGTAGCCGTGGAGCCGCTCTACCAGATAAACCTGGGCTACATAGCCAGGATAGCAAAGAATTTCGGCATCAGCGACATAGCGCTCGTCAACCCCCGGTGCAAAGTTCTCGGCAAGAACGCACTCAAGTATTCCAAGCATGGCGCCGACCTGCTGCACAAAGCAAGGGTATTCAAAAGCCTTGAGGGCGCCATAGGCAACAGGTTTGCCATAGGCACCACGGCAGTATGGCACAAGACCGACAAGTCGTTCTACAATATCTACCCCCTCGACAAAGCGGCAATGATGCTTCAGAAAAACAACATCAGGGATTTCTGCATATTGATAGGTAGGGAGTCTACCGGCTTGAGCAAGGAAGAGCTGCAGAGATGCAACATGTCAGTAATCATACAGACGCCTGCGGATTACAGCACGCTCAACATATCGCATGCGCTGTCTATAATACTGTATGGGCTCACAGGATGGCTTGTCAATAGACGCATCGGTAACATATATGCGGGAAGCAAGGAGATCGAAGCTTTGGAGAAGCTGTTCGGCAATCTGGTGCGCAGGCACAGCAACATACGCGACCGTGAGGGTGTGCAAAGGGCATTCAGGAATGTGCTGCTGAGGGCCAACCCAACCAGCAAGGAAGCGAAAGCCATAGCGATAGCCCTATCAGACAGGCATGAAACAGGGAATAGAAGGAGAAGGAGCCGGGCTTAGAGTCTTATCTCCCAGCCTGGTTTGAGCTTTTCTTACTCTTTATTATCTTGACCTTTGCAGGCGAGAGTATTATCTTGTCCTCGTCTATCTTCGCTATGTCCCCATTTATCTTATTAATGTACTCTCTTATCGTATCGACTAGGCCCTTGAGCGTATTAGGCCTCTTGGCGAGTTCGGATACATTAAGCAGTATTATATTCTTCTTCTGCAGTTCGTTCTCTATGGTCTGTATGTCGGATTCCTGCTGCAGAGTCAACGGCTTGATGTAGAAGTCAGCCGGCTCATTCATGACGTCGACGTTCTCCATCTCGGCGGAGTTCATGTAGTCCTCTATGTTCAAGTCGTTTGTTGTGCCTAGCGCTTTGCCCAATTTATCAAAAATTCCCATTATATTCACCTTACAGGGGTCACCTATATCCTAATTCATGTTATCTTTTTTAATACTTTCTATTTTTTCCATATTTGCAGTCGTCCATATATGGAATATGTGCGTAAATCGCATTATGCAATAACTTTAAAAAACTATCTTTGAATATTGTAGTGGTTCCGATGATAAAGGTAAAGAGGGTGTACGACAAAGCAGACATAACTGACGGCGACAGGATACTTGTTGATAGATTATGGCCACGAGGCATAAGAAGAAGCACGCCGAACATTGATGTTTGGATAAAGGACGTGGCGCCGAGCGACGAACTCAGGAAATGGTTTGCCCATGACCCGGCGAAATGGAAGGCGTTCAAGGAGAAGTACAGGAAGGAACTCGCCTCAAACAAGGCATTGGACAAGCTCATAGAATATATAAACAGCAAAGATACAGTGACATTCCTCTATTCCACAAAGGATACAGAGCACAACAACGCACAGGTGCTTCTGGAAGTGGTCAACGAGAGGCTCAAGAAAGAAGGTAGGGAGGTCAGCTGATGTTTCTGGCGTAATGCTCCTTCATCATGCACCTGTTCATGACAAACAGCATCCCATGCGACAGCGCATAGCTCTCCGCTTCCTCGCTTATTATGCCTTCCTGGAGCCATAGCGCCTTGGCCCCTATTGCATAGGCCTCCTTGGCGATCTGCAATGCTTCAGTGGCAGGCCTGAATACGTCGACAACCTCAACCTTTTCGGGTATGTCAGATAGTTTTTTATATGCTTTCTCATCCAATATATAATCGGCAAACGGGTTAACCGGTATTATGCGGAAACCGACGCTCTTGAGATACTTAGGCACATCATGGCTCGGCTTGCCCTCTTCCCTCGAACAGCCCACTACGGCTATCACATGGAAGCTGCCCAGTATCGTACTTATGTTTTCCTTGAGTTGCTTTTCATCCATGAGTATGCACATAACATTATGCCAATGTCAATATTAAAAAGGTGCTGCATTGCTTAGGGTAATCGTAGACACGAGCGCGATCCTTTACGGGTTCGAGTACCGGAAGGACGTGTTCGACGCGATAGAAAACAGGCTTGGCAGATACGAAGCGATAATATCGCGCGGCATTCTGCGCGAATTGGACAAGATTGGTGCCAATAAGGGGAGGAAGGGTGCGGCAGCACGCACGGCATTAAATGCCTTAAAGGCTAAGAATATTAAGGTAGATAGTACAATAACTTATGTTGATAGATGGATATCAAAGAGCGCGCAGGCAGATGGCGCCGCAGTGGTCACGAACGACAGCGGCTTGGCCGCCAAACTGTCATCTGAAGGCGTGCGCGTGTTCAAGATGTCAAAATCAGGCAAGATCGCAGATGCATGATGTGTATTAAGCAAAGGTGAATCAATGTATTATAAATACACGGTTAAGGACATGTTCTCACTGCCACCCGAGAAGTTCGACCAGGACATAGAGAAGGTAGCGGAGGAAGAGCTCCAGAACAAATACGAAGGCAGGGTAGACAAGGATATGGGGATAATAATAACCGTGTTCAATGTCAGGAGCATAAGTGACGGGATAATATACCCGGGTGATCCGGCTACGCACCACGAGGCCGAATTCGACGTGCTGTCGTTCATGCCTTATGTCGACGAAGTAGTAGTAGGGGAGGTTACTGAGCTGGTGGACTTCGGAGCCTTTGTAAGGATAGGCCCGATGGACGGGCTGGTGCACGTCTCGCAGATAGCCAACGAGTTCCTATCCTATGACAGGAAGACGCAGACATTCATATCCAAGCAGAGAAAGCTGAGCCTCAAGAAAGGCGATCTCGTATACGCGAAGATATCTACGGTGAGCATGAAGAACAACGCCAAGGATTCGAAGATAGCGCTCACGATGAAGCCAGAGGGGCTAGGAAAGCCGGAGTGGCTCAAACTCGGCGCGCCCAGGGTCCAGAACAGGGGCGGCGGCAGCAGGAGGCCAAAATGAGGTGAATTGAATGGAGGATAAAGCATGCAAGAATTGCGGATTTGTGATAAGCCATGGAGACGTGTGCCCGGTGTGCGGGTCGAAGGAGCTCACGACCAAGTGGAGCAGTTATGCCATAATAATAAATGCGGAGAAATCCGAGATAGCCAAAAAGCTCGGTGTCAGCATAAACAGCACGTTCGCAATAGATGTCAAGTAGCACAATGCAATGGCAATTTTACGCATAGAGGTAATTGAATGAGTTTCAAGGACAATGACTTTATAGAGATAGAATATGACGCATGGGATGCGGGCTCGGATACTTTAATAGCCACCACTTCTGAGAGCAAGGCGAAGGAGAACAACGTATACGACAGCAAGGCGAAATACGGCAAGGTCCTGGTAGTGATAGGATCCAACGGAATAATAAAGGGCCTTGATAGAGAGATAAGGAAGATGAATGTAGGGGAGAGCAAGAAGTTCACATTCAAGCCAGAGGACGCATTCGGCGAGAGGAATGAGGACCTGGTCAAGGTAATGCCGCTCTCGGAATTCAGGGCGAGAGACATAAACCCGTATCCAGGGATGACAGTAGAGCTTGACAATATAACTGCAATAGTCCGGAGCGTCAACTCCGGGAGGGTAGTTGTTGATGCGAACAACCCATATGCAGGCAAGGACATAAGCTACGAAGTCAAGATAGTAGACCAGATATCGAGCAACGAGGACAAGGTGCGCGCATTGGGGAGGACGTACGATGCCGAGCCCAGCAGGATAGCGCTGAAGGACAATCTGCTTTCGATGTCTTATGGGGCAGATGTCAACAAGAATGCCAACTATTTCGTAGGCAAGACAAGCCTCGTAGCCACGGTGTTCAACTATATGGACAAGGTGGAGAAGGTAGTTATAGAGGAGGAGTACACCAAGCCGAAGGACGTGAAGGCTGAAACACACGTTCATGATAGCGCAAAGGAAGAGGAATAGGCATTCTTCTGCAGCGCACTGAACGCGCGCGATGCTTTGCAGTGATAGGGTAATATTATGTATAGCAAAAGAAAGAGGGTATTGCTTTTCCTCGGCTCGCTGCTAGTAGCGGTAATGTTCTTGACAGGTGCAGCGGGCCTTGGAAGTGGCAACAGCGGCCCTAGCAGCGGCAGCACAACTGGCACCCATCAATTGCATATAACAAACACTTTTCTGGCGAGCGGGATATTGAATGCTACCGTATACGGATACGGCAGCAGCATTAAGATTGCCTTGCAGAACGATACTTATGCCAACAAAACTGCCGCCCTACTTTCATCGCTGGAGAGCAACGGCAGCATAGCCACATTTACCCAGGTATCGGGCGCATTCGACGTATACTCAGGCAAATATAACACCTACCAGATATATGTGGACCTGCTTAAGGAGTTTGGAAATAGCTCCTTCTCGTTCTCCGCGCCCGAATACATAGAGCTGCCAGCGCACGCAACGCTAGGCGTGCAGAACAGCACGGTAGTCGCAAACACGTCCCTTGCAAGGAACTACGAGCTCTATTCAAGCCCGGTAGCGCCGAATTCCACGGTACAGGTAAGGGTGCTTGCCCTAGTGGGAAGGCTGAACAACACATATGTTCTCGTCCCTAACAATGTCACAGTAACGAAGGTGTGATAGATGACGCTTGATGAAAGGGTAAGCGGGTCCATACACAAATACGCAATAAAGAACGCATATGAGTATGGCAAAGCCAGGGTCGAAAGCGTACTGAGCAAGGTCCTATCCATCGTGCCAGAAGCAAAGGCGGACATGGCCGCTCTGCGCAAGGCGGTAGAGGAAGTAGTGGAGAAGGTAAACGGGATGGATGCTGAATGGGTGAAGAAGGAATATGAGGCGTACGCAGAGGAGTTTGGAGAGGAGAAAGCCGAGAAGGATGAGAACAGCAAGCCCAAGTTCGTACTGGAAGGTGCCGAGGAGGGCAATTTCGCGACCAGGTTCCCGCCTGAGCCAAGCGGCTACCTGCATATAGGCCATGCCAAAGCCGCTTTCCTCGAGCAGAAGTTCTCGGATATCTACAGAGGCAAGCTGAATCTCTACTTCGACGATACGAACCCTGAAAAGGAGAAGCAGGAATATGTCGACGCCATAAAAGAGGACCTTGCATGGCTAGGCATCAGGTTCGATTCGGAGTATTATGCGAGCGACAGCATACCGAAAGTCTATAGCTATGCGAAGAAGTTGATCAAGGAAGGCAATGCGTACGCGTGCAGCTGCGACCACGAAACCATCAAGAAGAACAGGTTCAACGGGCTGGAATGCGGGCATAGGAATTCCGACGCTGAGACTAACGCGCAGAAGTTCGACGATATGCTCGAAGGCAAATACGATGAGAACGAGATGATAATAAGGTTCAAGGGCGACATGAAAGCCGACAATACAACATTGCGCGACCCTACCCTATTGAGGGTTAAAAGGGCCATCCACTACAGGCAGGGCGACAAGTACATCATATGGCCCACATACCATTTCAATACCCCCATAATGGATTCGCTGCACGGAATAACAGACGTAATAAGGGACGAGAACTACGAGCTCAGCAATGCGTTGTACTACAGCATATTGAAAGCGGTTGGACTGAAGGCTCCGAGGATGCATTTGGAGGCAAGGCTCAACATAAAAAACAACATCACAAGCAAGCGCACAGTGCAGAAGCTGATCAAGGAAGGCAAGCTGCAGGGATATGACGACCCGCGGCTCGTGACGCTGAGCGCGCTGCGCAGCCGCGGAGTGCAGCCAGCAGCGATAAGGGATTTTGTGCTCAGGTTCGGGATGAGCAGAGTCAGCAGCACAGTAGACATATCATTGCTGCTCTCAGAGAACAAGAAAGACACGGATGGCACTGCTAAGCGGCTATTCTATGTGGACAACCCTGTCGAGGTATGCATAAGCAACTACGCTGAA
>JAMCYB010000026.1 GCA_023474385.1 Candidatus Martarchaeota archaeon
GATTCTGAGCGCAGCGCTACCTGTCTGCAGGATGCGACCGGCCTTACACGAGCAATCGTTTTAATAATCTATACTTTGAAGTACGTAGTGGTGCATAATTATGCCCACAAAAACCGATCAAAAGACCAATAAGACAGGCATAGATAAATCCTATTTTATTATTACATACCTATTCAGCCTGTTATCCGGGGTGGTGATGCTGCTCCTATACGGAAGTAGGGACAAAAGGCTGAAATTTCATTCGTTGCAAGCAATAGCGCTTGGCATAATAGCGATTGTGGTTTCAGTATTGTTTGGGCTATTGTCGCCTATCCTGTCTTCGCTCATATCTGTGCTTATATGGGTTTACGGGATGTACATAGGGCTTGAAGCGTATGCCGGCAAGGATGTAGACATACCGGTAGTGTCAGATTTCGTCCACAGCATCTCCTGATTGCTGCGGAGCAGCAGAGATCGCATGCTCTGTGCTATGCAAAGAGCCCTGGCCCAATGCGTTGCCGTTCTTGTTGAGCCATTTCCTTTTCTCCTTATAATCTGGCATGGCCCGGTAGACCAGTTCCCAGAACCTGCGGTTGTGCCTGCTGACCTTCAAGTGGCACAGCTCATGCACTATTACTGAATCCATTACATCAGGGGGAGCGAAGAGCAGCCTGAAATCGAGGTTTATTCTTCCCCTTGATGGAGAGCAGCTTCCCCATCTCGTCATATTTATGCGGCCTATGGAGGCAGTCGAAAAGTCGAAGTTGTAATATGTGTTATTAATATCCCTGATTCTGCCTTCGACAGCATTCAGCATGATTTTCGATATCAGCCTTTTCACGGCCTTGCTCGCCATACGCGCCTGTTCGCTTACCGGAAGGCCGCTCGAAACGCTTACGAGTATGGTATTGCTGCCGCTCAGCCTTGCATGTACCCTTTTCACAGAGAAGTCCTTTTCCCGCATGGCTATCCTGAACTCGTTGCCCATGACCTGCAGCACTTCGTTGTCGTGCACGGTGAAAGGCCTTTGTATGCTGCTGCCATCAATAACGCTGCGCTCTATCCTGCGCAGCAGGCTGCTGAACATGCTCTCTGCTTGAGTACGGCTTGCCTTCCTCGGAATCCTGAATATCAGGCTTCCGCCACGCACCCTTGCGCTTGCTGTGCGCCCATCGGAATAGTGCACTGCTATTGGATATACAATGCCATTGATTTCCTTCTGGTCTGGGAACACGGGAAATGTTTTCCTGAATATCTGCAGTTGCATCACGCTCCCCCTAATTGGCGCGCCTGTCTCTTCCTAAGGGAAACACGGTAGCGGAAATATGAGAGTGCCAGCCCCCTGGATATCTTTTTGGCGTATTTGAGGTATAGTACCGATGCGCCCAGAACTATGGCTGCAACAACCTCGATGAATATGAGATAGTCGCTCGCGTACAGGAACGCGGTGTAGAAGCCGACAGGGCGGCTCAATGAAAGCAACGTGGCCAGAACTACGAAGCCATCAAGAAAAACCGACAGGTATGCCAAGCCCTTCAGATGCCTTTCGGCGCTCCTTAGGCTGTATCTAACAGCCGCCCTTCGCACACCCAAAGCTGGTCACCATGTTGTGCTTCTCCAGAAAATCTTTAAAGGGTTTCCTACGATGCGGCTTTAGGAGAAGTGCAATATATGATTGCAGTCAGGAGATTCCATCTATGGTCACAGTGCCGTATTTCTCCTCCTTGAACAGCCTAGCGTACTCCCTTATGTCTTCAGCGCTTATGCTGTGCACGTCGGATGCATGCGCATATAGCAGGGGCGCGGTGGACATGCCGATTGCCTTGTCCAATGCTTCTTTTTCGGCGTTTCCTTCATTAGGGGAGAATCTCTGCATTACGCTATCGCGGGCAGAATCGATCTCGTGCTGTGTTACTCTGTTATTGAATATATCCTCAAACATCTTTATGATAGCTTCTATTGCCTTCTCCTCAGAGCCCCTTTTGACCTCGGCGTATGCGCTTATTATGCCGAAGCTTTCCGAAAGTATCAAGCTGGGCTGGATATTTACCGCTCCTGTATTGTTAGGTGGCGACGACAAAGCCCTCTGCTTCAATATATCTCCGATAAGGTACATGGCCAAATTCTCTTTAATATTGGTGCTTGAATAGCTTTTGCACCCATAGCCCACAATCACGGCTTCCTTTTCGCCCATTTCACTGCCGAGATGCACGTGAATATCTGAGGGTGCATAGAGCGGCGGCTTTCTTTCTGGTTCTTGATACTTCTTCTCGAAGCTGCCCAGTTTTTCCCGGAACAGCTTGAACACTTCTTTTGTATCTGCTCCGCTCACTACCCCTATTGAAATGTTCCTGGGTGTATAATACTTCTTGTACATCTCGCGCAATGTCTTGAAATCCGTCGAGCTTACCCCATTTATCTCTTCTTCCGTATCTATCCCTATGCTTTTGATGCCGTACAATGCGAAGGGCATATATGTCAGTGGATAAAAGCCCTTGACAGCGCCTTTCGATACTTCCTGCACTACGTCTTTTTTGGCTTGTATGTAAGTAGATTTGCTTAGGTCTGGACTAAATAGAAGCTTTCCAATTATGTCAACTCCTTCATTCATGCGATCCATGTGCATAGTTTCTCTGTATATGGTATGCTCGCTCCTTGTGTATGCGGCTAGATGCCCCATCTTCTTGCTTTCGCCTTTCGATATGCTGTCTAATACAACATGCTCAAGCAAGTGCGCTGAGCCCCTATTGTACCCGTTTGGCATTTCGTCGTTGGAGCCGAAATCGACCTTTGGCGCAATCGCCGCGCCTATGAAGCCTTCCCTTTTTACAGCGTATATGGTCAACCCATTCTCCAGAGTAATTGAATCGAGGGCCGCTGCTTTCTGTTTCTGCATTCTGACACCTTTATATAGCGCTTTTCAAGATATTTATCCCTATTTATCCGCTTGGGCTTGCGGCGCATTAGTGCACCGGGCATATGCAAATTAAACTAAAGGATTAAAAGCCTGCAATGAGATTTCAACTAAGGGGGTTGAATGGCAGCAGAATCTAAAACCAAAAGATATGCTGGCGCTACAGGCGCAGCAATAGACATCATGCTGATACTGTTCTTCTTTGCATTACCGATCTATCTTGTGGGGCTTCTCGAAGGCGCGGCAATAGGGGCATTGGTGCTCATAATAGTGCTGGTATTCTCAATAAGGGTGGTGAGTCAGTGGAACAGGATGGCGGTGCTAAGGTTCGGAAGGTATGTGGGCATGATAGGGCCTGGCATATACTTCATAATACCGTTCATAGAGCACACGCCCATAAACGTAGACCTCAGGGTGATAAGCACGACGTTCAGCGCCGAGAAAACCCTCACTAAGGACAACGTTCCGGTTGATGTTGACGCCATACTCTTCTGGCAGGTCAAGGATCCCGAATATGCGATACTCAACGTGCAGGACTACATGCAGTCCGTGCAGCTTGCGTCGCAGACCGCACTGAGGGACATAATAGGCAAGAATGAGCTGTCTTCCATGCTTGCAGGCAGGGACATAATCGGGGAGGATATAAGGAAGCTCATACAGGCAAGGATAGAGGACTGGGGGATAACTGCGATATCCGTGGAGATAAGGGATGTAACGATACCTGCCGATCTGCAGAACGCAATGGCTCGCGTCGCCACATCGGATAGGGAGAAGCAGGCGAGGGTCATACTTGCAGAGTCAGAATCGCTCGCCGCGGACAAGATGCTAGAAGCAGCCGAGAAGTACAGGAAGGACCTGTACGCGATGCAGCTCAGGTCGCTGAACATGATGTACGAAATCAGCCTGAACGGCAAGAACCTTATAGTGTTCGTGCCTACGGAGAACAAGGGATTCAGCATACCTACGCCGTTCGGTGTGATGGGCCTGGAGCAATACGCGAAGGACCAGATGGCAGCGGCGCAGGCTTCGCCAAAGAAGCAACCTAAGGCTAAAAGCCAGGAGCAGGATCAGGGAGGCAGCGCATCAGGGCAATAGCTTAGCCCCTATATTCCTTTAGTATTTCCAGTACCGCCGACTCCAGCTCCAGCATCTCTGCCCTATTGCTTATGGCCACGCGCATATATGGCCCGTTCAGCCCGCTGAACTCGGATGCCGATGCGCGGAACACGAATATGTGGCGTCTCTCCAGATTCCTGTATACGTAGTCGAGCTCGTTCTCGTCCCTGAATCTAAGCAGCGAGAAGCGCGCATCTGAATCGAATGCCCAGATGCCTGCGTTGCGCGCAAACTCCTGAAAATCGTCGCGGAGCGTCTTGGTCTCGCTTATCTTTTCTTTATAGTAGTCAACGCTTTTCAATGCAGCTATGCCTGCTGCGCGCGCTACCCTGTTGACGTTGTACTCCTGCTTTGAGACCGAGAATTTTGATATGACCTTCCTGTTCGACACCATATATCCCAGCCTGAGGCCGGCTATGCTGAAAGCCTTGGAGAACGTCCTCAGGACCACCAGGTTGGGGTACTTGTTTATGAGCCCTATGGCGCTCTTGCCGGCATACTCGAAATATGCCTCGTCGGCCACGACCACCGCCTTGGTATGCCGCACCACCTGCTCTATGTCCTGCTTTGGCACATAGGTTCCGGTAGGGTTGTTAGGGCTGCATATCCATACGAGGGTTGCCCAATCCAGGTCCTTTTTGGTGTAATTGATCTTGTACTCTCCCTTGCCATCAAGGCACTCCCTAAGCCTAACGTCCGAGTCGAGGCTCTTGCCGATGTATTCATACTCGCCATATGTAGGTGCAGGTATCAGTATGCGCCGGCCATAATGCGTAGTGAGAAGCCCTATCGCTTCGTCAGCGCCATTCGTAGCCAGTATGTTATCGCGCTTCACGCCGCAGTACTTTGTCAGTGCCCTATGCAGCTCATCGTAACCCTCGTGCGGGTATGTGTCAATGAAAGGAATAGACTCTTCTATAGCACTTCTCACAGCCGGAGAGGGTTGGTACCCGGCACCGGAGTAATCCATGCGCAGAGCTTTATGGTGCTTATTCATATCACGAATTCCTACAGGCCAGAGGCCTTAGTCTATTTTACAGAACAACAGTATAAAAATGTTGCCATGGGTTTTCCCCTGCTTATAAAGGTTGTGGCGCCGTCGTAATGTATTTATATCTTGACGCGCCCTATACCTAGACTCCCAGGTATACAGGCGATACAGGTGCAGATCGAAAGGAAGCAGGAAGCCATAGTGCACAGCAGCGATGCGGAGGTGGAAAGCCGCATAAAGCGCTCCATCAGAAGCGTCAGCGAAAGCAGGCTGGGCAACGCGCTGCTGACAGAATACAGGGGCCTTGCATACGCTCTCAAAAAGGTGAAACGCAGGGATGGCACTGATTTATCGATATCGTATTGCGGCAAGACCATAGAGTTTACGCTCAACTTGAGGAATTTCAATTATCTCAATGAGCACAGGGCGTATATGAATTCCAATGAGGCATATTCCATATTCACTGCGAGGGACATGCGGATGCTGGAAGGGCTGGAGCACTATGCTGGCGTATCGGGCGGCCTGACGCAGGTGCTGACGCAGGTGGCGCTGCTGCAGGAAAAGAATGACATCAGCACGGTCAAGCTGTGCGACCTGAAGCAGGAGCAGCTTGTCTATAACGCGCTGGAGCTAGTCAGGTATGATGTGCTGCCGTCATCGTTCAACCTTCTTGCACACATAGATTTTATAAACAATTATAATGCAAATGTGGATAGGGGGTATTACAAGCGCATGAATATTGCAAGCGGAACGCGCTTCGAGCTCTCGCAGAACGATTTCGCCGCATTCCTGGACACGCTTAGACATGGCAGCAGGTCGTTCTTATACAGTTCAAACGTGTATCAGTTCAGGGTGCCTGGATTCCAGATGGCGGATGATGCCGATGGATTGCTGGACAACTGCTGGAACAGATGGGGGAACGTGCAGGAGCGCATCGTAGATTCGTTCGCTGCGAGCAGCAGGTTTGCAGAGGGGAGCGCTTTCATGGCGGCATCGCCCGATTCTACAAAGTCGCTGGTCATTGGGAGGGATTCCTGCGGGCCGCACCTATATTCTTATTGCGCATCGGAAACGGACCACAGCAATTGCATACATCCGAGCCTTAGGCGCTAGGTCTTTCACGTCACCTTGAGTATTAGGGTACCGGTAGCCAGCTTTGGGAAGCCCGTCTGTATGTCCGTGTAGTTTATCATCAGATAGCCATGATAAAGACTGCCTATGCTCCCGGAGAACGGGGACGTACCGGAATAGCACTGTATTGTGAATGTTGTGTTGCTCGCTATGGGCAGGGTAAAGTTCTCCAGCGACATGTCCTGGTATGTCGCGTTCGTATTGCAGCCTATGCCCGTTATCAGTATGGGTGAAGCCGTAGACTGCTCTATGTTTATGAAAAGGCTGCCGCCCTGCGACAGCACGGCGCTCAGGCAGCTGAACTCAGCAGGCATTATGCATTGGGAACTCACGAAAGTGCTCGGGCTGAATAGACCAAGAGACCATATCGCCGCCACCACAACGCCGAGTATCAGTATGGCCCAGCCGTAGGTCATCAGGTACTCCATTGCGCTCTGCAACCTGAATCCATGGCAGCCATTATGGCATGCAAGCCGATTCAGACTCTTCGATTCCATCAGCATCACATCAGTGCAGCGTGGCTACAAGCCCGTCTATAATGCCGTTCACGCCCACCCCTCCAGTAGAACGCACTACGATCCTGTGGCTCAGTACGGGCTTCGCCAAATACTTTATGTCGTCAATAGTAGCCTCCTTCCTGCCCTCTATGAGGGCCTTGGCTTTGGCGCAGCTCATGAAGCTTATGTCCGCCCTGGGGCTTGCGCCCATGACTACGTGTATGTCGGCTCTTGTAGCCCTCACCATATTTGTTATGTATTCAACGACATCGTCGCCCATGGTTATCGCCTTGGCCTGCTCCTGCATGTCCATCATGTCCTGTATCGTAAGCACTTTCTGCACCGCTATCTTCTCGTTCTTTTCCTTTATCCTGAGTATCGCCCTTTCCGCATCCTCCTCCGGATAGGTCACTGCAATCCTCATCAGGAACCTGTCTGCGAGCACCTTTGGCAGCGGAGTGGTGCCTTCTACATTGAGCGGGTTCTGAGTGGCGAGCGCTATGAAGGGCTTGTAAAGCGGGAGCGTCTGGTCGCTTATCGTTACCTGCTTTTCTTCCAGGGCTTCCAGCAGCGCAGTAGTGGTCTTTGGGGGAGCCCTGTTGAGCTCGTCCACTAGCAGTATGTTCGTGAATATGGGTCCCTTCTTGAGCTGCACGTTGTTATTGTCATCCATGTAGGTATAGCCTATTATGTCGCGTATCTCGAGATCCGGCATTCCCTGTATCCTGTCGAAGCTCGCGCTTATCGCTTCCGCCATGGTCTTTGACATCGTTGTCTTTGCGACTCCGGGGACTCCCTCAAGGAGCACGTGGCCGTTGGCGACAAGCGCTATGAATATCTGCTTAAGTATCTCGTCATTGCCTGCAATGTGCTTTCTGACTTCTGCCATGACCCTGTCGTACGCTTCTTTCGCATCTACCATCATCAAGCACCATAACCCTTTTATACTCTTGCCGGCAAATACCTAATAGCATAAAAGTAATAAATAACTAGGTGTTAAAAAACATATTGTCGCCGTGATTATGATGATAGGAAAGGAGGGAAAGGACAAGAGCAGCGTGACGCTTACCAAGGCCTGGGGCATACTGGAAGGCAGGAGGAAATCGCGCGAAGCCACATATGAGCAGCAGCTCGCGATAGAGCACGCAAGCAAGTTCAAGATAGATGAAGCGGCGTCCGATAAGCAGAGAAAGGCCCTCGAAGAGCTGGGCCTGCTGAAGCCAGATACCATAACCAAGCTCATAGACGTGCAGCCGGGCAACGAAATGCTCGCCAGGCAGGTCATATCGATGGAGAAAAAGGCATTTGAGCAGGAGGATGTCGCAAAGATACTGTCAGTGTTCAAAAAAGGCAAAAACTAGTGTTCAGATGCATACGAATAGGGGAGTGAAAGCATGCAAGAGTATAGCGAAGACAGGAAGGAGGAGTATTCATACGTACTCGACTTCATGTTCACCGGCAAGTCTTCTTCTACAAGGACGGAACCGCTCGCGCAGCTGATAGGCGCCAGCTGGTTTACCCTTCTCGAAGCCACAACGAAGCCCGACGCGATATTGACAATAGGCGAGAAGGTCTACATAGGGCAGGGGGAGAGGGACAAGATTTCGCTCATAAAGTCAAGGATAACTTACAACGAGCTTACGCAGACAGCCAAGGGCAACATGCCAGCCATAATAACCAGGATGATAAAGGAGGACGAGAAGAGGTTCGTCAACGTGTTCAATACTGCTGGAGCAGTGAACATAAGGCAGCATTCGCTTGAGCTGCTTCCCGGAGTGGGAAAGAAGCACCTCAATGCGATATTGAAGGAGCGATCGGCGAAGCCCTTCGAAAGCTTCGATGACATAACCAACCGCATACCTTTGCTCCAGGACCCGGTGAAGCTCATAGAGGAGAGGATAATAGAGGAGCTGCAGGGCGAGCAGCGGTTCTACCTTTTTGTTAAGCCGTATTTCCACAAGCGCCAGTTTTGAGTGGTACCATTGAAAGTTTCGTACGGGGGCTTCCGCATATATCTTGAGTCTATATCTATGCAGGATGCGGAAAGCATAGCCATACAGGCAAATGACAAGGACATAGCCAGCAGCATCGCCTTCATGGGCAGCTTCCCGTATCCTTATACGCTGGAGAACGCGGTATCGTTCGTGCAGAACGCTATTGGCGCGTCTGCCGCAGGCAGGGAGTTCCATTTCGCAATAAAGAAGGTTGACGATTCGTCGCTTGTGGGCGTATGCGGCATAACCAATATTGATACCATAAACATGAAGGCGGAGATAGGGTACTGGGTAGGGAAGAATTACTGGGGCAATGGATACGGGAAGCAGGCGGCGAACCTGATGCTCGAGACCGCTTTCGAGAAGCTCGGGCTTAACAGGGTCTACGCAGGCGCATTCGGTTTCAATGAGCGGTCGATACGCATACTCCAAGGCGTAGGGTTTACGAAGGAGGGCGTTAAGCGCAAAAACTCTAGAGTTGAAGGCGGTGCGAACGGTGGATTTGCAGACGACGTCATATTCGGCATACTCCGCAACGAGTATAAGCCGCTGGGCGCTAGGTTCGATGCCTGATACTGCTTCATTGCGGTTTCAGCTGACTATGCGGTACTTTCCGTTGACGAAGTCGTAGGCAAAATCCTTCATGCCTCCCAATGCGCTCTCTGCTACGAGTTTTGCCTTGCCCGAAAAGCGCTCGTATTCGGCCTTGTTGGCTGCCGATATCTCTATCTGGACATTTTTCGGGTCGTCTATCCTCCTACCTATCTGCGAAACCATGTATACGGTGCATTCCCCTATATCTGGCTGCTCCTTTATTATATCGGCTGCGATCCGGTCCGCAACAACGCTGTATATCTTGCCCACGTGGTTTATGGGGTTCTTGCCGTATGCCGCCTCGAGGCTCATATGCCTGAAAGGCGTTATTATGCCGTTGACCCTGTTGCCCCTGCCTACCGAGCCATCGTCGCCTGCCTCGCAGCTGAGGCCTGACTTTGTTATGTAAACGCTGCCGTCAGCGCCCGAATCGCCGTTGTTTATCACTATGCTAACCCCCTTATCAGTTATCTTCTTGGAGAACGCGAGCACGTCATTCCTTACTCTTTCCTTGTATTTCATGTATTCGTCGGTGCTGTTGATGAACTTTGACACGAAGGCTATTGCAATAGTGAGTGTTATGCTGCCTCCCTCTCTCACCCCCATGACCTTAATGTCCTCGCCCACCATGGGCATCGCGGCCTTGTACTCCTTGCTGTTCAGGTATCTCTCGGTCTCCAGCGCGAGGCGTTCCGTATCGCTGAGCGGCGCGAAGCCTATCCCGAATGATGTGTCGTTAGCAAGAGGCATCGAATCCCCTCTGCTGAAAACCCCGTTAAGATCGCTAGAGCCCGTATTTACCTTCGAGACGAAGCGGACTTCATTATCAAGATCTAGGAACCGCGTATTCTCCTTCAGGTACTCCTTCGCAGAATCCATAACAACCCTATCCACATCGATCCTTGACCCTTTATGCTCCCTCGCCGCCCTGCCCGCTATTATCACCTCTATGGGCTTCGTTATCTCGCCGCCGCCGAAACGCACTTTCGCCTCTCCGCCCACTATTAGCCCCTTGTCAAGGTTGTGGTGGAGGACAGCGCCGAAGGCTTCATTGTATTCACTGCCCAGCTTGATGCTGGCATTCTCCACTATGCCGTCTATCAATGTGTCCGGGTGCCCCTTTCCTTTCCTCTCCACATATTCCACTGGCTGGTCGTTTATGGTGTACTTGCCAGAGTAGTTCAGTCTTATGTTAGCCATTGTCTCACTCTGCCTTATCGGGCTGTTATTCATATATGAATAATTAGCCTTTAAAATTATTACATAATATGCGGCATAACATTAAAAATAGCATACAATATAAACTGTATCGAAGTAAAATTATTGCTCTCCCTTCGCCTGCTTCTTTATCCCGATTATCTTGTTGAGCAGTGCCTTCTCATCATCGCCAAGTAGGTCTGGGGCCTTGTAGAGCAGCAGCTTCTCGTCGCTGTCCCTAACGCGGGTGTAGAGCACGTCATCGTCCTTTATCTGCCTGCCGAAAGTGGGCTCATCCATTGACATTGCCATCGTATCGCCCGTCTTCGCTGAATCTACAGGTGTCTTATCATTCTGTATGCCTTTCACCCTGCCTATGACCTCGCCCTCTTCATTCATGATCACGTCGCCTGGCTTCACCCTTCCGGATATGACCGTCATCCCGAATATTGCAGGATGCGATACCCTGAAGCAGCTATCCCTGAGTATATGGATCTCTGCCGGGAATATCACGTCCTTCTCCATCTGTTCCTTTGATAGCTTCTCGATCTCCTCTACATACGCCTTGTAGTCGTCTATTATTTTGTAGATTATGTTGCCCTTTATTATCTTTATGCCGCTGTACCTGGCGGTATCTGCGGCCTCGCTATCTACATTGACGTTGAAAGCTATTACGGCCGCACCCTTAGGATCAGTCGCATGCATCGAGAATGCATCAAGTATGTCCCTTTTCGTCACCTCTCCGAGGCCCTTCTTGCTTATCGAGAAACCTTCGGCCTTGAGCAACCGGGTAAGGGCCTCTATGCTCCCTATGGAGTCGGCCTTGAGCACGACACCCTTGTCGTCAGCTGCAAAGACATCGCCTATCTCGGCCTTTATCTGCTCTGCGTAGTTGTTGTCAACTACCTGTATTATTGGGGAGCCGGGAAGCGCTTCGTCGAGGCCATTGCCGCTTATCTTAATGCCGCTAGCAGCATATACGCTGTCGACCTGCTTGAACTTGCTCGCAGATTCGCGCATCTCATGCAAGGGCTTCGGCTTAAGGAGAGCCTTTATCCTTGCAGTAGCAACAGAGTCAGGAGTTGCGAACGCTATTGTGTCGTTGACGTGCAGCATGCCGTCATAGAGTATTACGTCTATGGTCATGCCCAGGCCTGTTATCTCCTTCCTCTCGAGTATGCTGCCCTTCCCGGGGCCATTAACCTCTATGGAAAGCTTCATCTCGAGGAACTTCTGCGAAAGGCCAGTAACGAGCATGAGCAGCTCGGCTATGCCTTCCCCTGTCTTGGCGCTCAGCGGCACTATGGCGAGCTCTGCCTTGAAGTCGGTTATGCGGTCGAACCTCTCGCTGCCGAAGCCCAGCTCGCCTAGCTTGCCCATAAGCTCGTACATCCGCTTGTCAAGCTCTGCAGTGACGTAACTGTTCTGCTGCTTCAGCGACTCCATTATGCTGCTCGTCTTGGCGCTGTTCCAGCCGGTTATAAGGTCCACCTTGTTGGCCGCGACTATGAATGGCGTTTTGTATTCGCGCAGGATGTTTATCGCTTCTATTGTCTGGGGCTCGAACCCCTTGGTTATGTCTACAACGAGTATGGCGAGGTCTGAGACGCTACCTCCCCTCTTCCTCAGGTTCGTGAATGCCTCATGGCCCGGAGTGTCTATGAACAAAAGACCGGGTATGGTTATCTTCGAACCGGAAGCCTTGAGCATAGGGCCGCATATTTTTTCTACAATGCTTATAGGCACTTCGCTCGCGCCTATGTGCTGCGTTATGCCCCCCGCCTCTTTGGCGGCTATGGTGCTGTTCCTTATCTTGTCTAGCAATGTAGTCTTGCCATGGTCTACATGGCCCATTACGCATATGATAGGTTGCCTTATCATGATTCACACCGGCGAGCAGCGGGAGATAAGTGAGTTATAGTACAACAATATGTTTGCTCAGACAAATAATATATGCATTCCTATGGCATAGAATACCTGGTGCGGCAGCAGAGGGATAAGATATGCTAGTATGATGGGTTCTTCTCTTCGAAGCCTGCCCTGTTGTTTATGTAAAGGGCCAGTACGAAAAGCAGTGAGGAGAGCCGGTTGAGGTACCGTATTATCTCGCCATCTATATTGAAGCCTTTGCTCTTCGCCTGCACTACCGACCTCTCAGCCCTGCGCGTTATCGCCCTTGAGCTGTGGAGAAACTCGGCGCCTTCGACGCCCCGGGGTAGCACGAAGCCCTTCAGTTCCGGTACCTTTTTGCTGAAGGCTTCTATTTTGTCCTCTATGAATTTCACGTCCTCTTTTGTTATGCCGCGCTTGGGCTTGAACGTGCTGTTGACATATGATATTATCTGCGCGCCGATTATGAATAGGTGGTTCTGTACCGCATCAAGAGTTTCCCTGACCTCCTTGTCCTTTATGTGCATAAGGGCGAGGCCAATGCTTGAATTGAGCTCGTCTACATCGCCTATCGCGTACATGAGCTCGCTGTTCTTGCCTAGCTTGGCCTTCCCTATGAACGTGTCGCCGCTGTCGCCGAGGCCGGTGTAAAACTTTGCCATATTCATAGTTAAGTATATTAATATTTAAGAACAATGGATAAGTGCCAATTTTCAAACGCACATAAGGGGCTCGTAGTCGAATGGTAAGACGTCTCCCTCACACGGAGAAGATCAGGAGTTCGATTCTCCTCGGGCCCACTT
>JAMCYB010000013.1 GCA_023474385.1 Candidatus Martarchaeota archaeon
CTGGCGACGACCCGTCTACCAGCACCACCACACTTTCATTGGTAGTATTGGCTCCGTCAAGCAGCTCCTCAACGACCACTACGACTGTGCCGCCAGTCGGCGTGCCTTCGTTTGACCTGATAAACAAGTCCACAAAGCTAATAAACGCGTCTGTCGGCGGCAATATCTCTATAGGCAACCTTCTATCAGCAAGAATCCGGCCCGGGACATATGCGTTGATAAACGGGAGCATGGTTTCATCATACAACTTCTCATTGGCGCTGTTCGCCAGCTCAAACGTCACTAGCCCGCCAAACGAGAGCAGCTATGTGCCTGGAGGCGCTTATGCGTTCGAGGTAAACAACCAGGTAACTCCAAGCATAGAATTCGTAAACTCGTCCGGAAAACCATATGCTGTGATAAGCACTGTTGCGGCAAATAAAAGCACAACGACATGGACATTCCTCGGAGGCACGTTCAACGGCACAGCTTACAAGGGCGGCAAGTATGCCTTCGCAGATGTATGGAACCATGTGAATTCAACTGCCATGGTAAACACGCAGTTCGTCAAGCCCGTTATGTGGGTATTCGAGACCAATACATCCGTGCCTGCATCATCAACCACTTCAATAACCACCACTGCGCCTAGCACTCCAACACCGCCTACCCGGCCGTCATACACTATCTATTACTTGGCTGCTGCAATAGTAATAATCATAATAGCCATAATCGCAGTGCTGCTACTGAGAAAGAAATAATCGTGGTGCGCAATGAGCCTGCCAAAACTTTTGTATATGCCTATAGCAATAGAAATAATAGCAGGTTTGTACCTGCTCCTATTTGACAAGCTGCTGTTCAGCATGGGCCTGCTTCACTGGTTCGGATTGCTTCTCTTCATACTGCTTAACATGATACTGCTGCTCGGCAGCATTGGCAAGCTCAGGGGAACGGAACGCACATACATGGGGCTCATGTCAGGAGTAAATATCCTGGGCTTCATCCTGTTCGTTCTCGATGCCGCGCTGGGCCTTCCGTTCACCAAATTTAACCCAGGGATAAGCCTCAACTCGAATATAGGATGGTCATACCTATTCGGGTTCGGTACCAATGCGGTGTCATCATTCGGCACCTCTCTTGGATTCACCGTGCTGCTGCTGACAGCGCTCATATCTGGCATTTCGTTTGCATACCTGTCGCGAAAGCGCTAAATTCCGCAACTAAGCAAAACATATTAAATTATTCGCTCTTAATACTACTACCTATAGCTTATGCTCATCAGTGATGCACATGGGTGCTTATAAAAACATAAGAGAGACTCTAATAAACGAGTACAAGGCGAGGGATGACCTCTACAAAAGGAAGATTGCTGAATGGTCCGGCGAACAGACCGTCACCAGAATCGAAAAGCCCTCCAATATACCGAGAGCCAGGGGGCTTGGCTACAAGGCAAAGGAAGGCCTACTGGTGGTGAGGGTCAAGGTTGTCAAGGGAAAGCGCAAGAGGCCCAAGGCAGACGGAGGCAGAAAACCATCGAAGTCGGGAAGGTTCTACGCAAGGGCAAAGTCATTGCAGTCCATAGCAGAAGAGAGGGCTGCAAGGAAATTCACCAACTGCGAAGTCATAAATTCATATTCCGTTGGGCAGTCAGGAACCCACTCGTTCTATGAAGTGATTCTCGCGGACAGGCAGAGCCCCGCGCTCAGGAAAGATAAGGAATACAGGAATCTTGTCGGCAAGCGCGGAAGGGCTTTCAGGGGCATGACGAGCTCCGGAAGGAAGCATGCGCAGAAGTGATTCGATGCCTGGCGGCACGTACTCAGCAACGCTGCACATCTCAAAACTGCAAGGCTTGGACTACTCAAAGATAATAGACATAAAGAGCAAGTACAAGCGCAGCAGCATATCCGTCAAAGGCGGCAAATCATCAATAGAATTCAGGATAGGCGCGGAAGATCCTGTGGCTCTGAGGGCATCGGTGAACGCCGTGATGCGCACCGTAGAGATAATAGAGAATGCCTACAAGGCAAAGATATAGGCCCGGGCAAAACCCGGTCCGAAAGCACCGAAATGGAGCGAGGTAAAATATTCCGCAATTCGACAAAAGTAAAAATATATAAATGTGCTGGTGTAAAAGATATATGACTGCTGATATATTCCTTATTTCAGTCAGGCTTGGCAGATCGGCTGCTGCCATGTGAAAGTTTGCTTAAGTACGAATTAGAAGTGTTTATCTATGACTAGAGGATCGCTGCAATATTGGCCGAGGAGACGTGCCACAAGGCGCCTGCCAAGGATAAGGTCTAGGCCCAGGCATGGTACGCATCTTGGCGACATAATAGCCTACAAGGCGGGCATGACTAGCGTATCCATGATAGACGATTCTGAATCTACCACAAAGCAGCAGGAGATAAGCAGGGCATGCACAATACTGGATATTCCAGCAATGGAGATGTATGGCCTGCGCTTCTATGCAAAAGATGACATAACCGGCTACAAGAAGGCAGTAGCAGAGCTGTACAACAAGGAGATAGCGCAGAAGCTCAAGATAAAATCGGTAAAGAACGATGAAAGCAAACTCGATTCGTTCAGGGAGCGCCTTTCGGAATTCGTAGACGTAACTGCTCTTATAGCCGCATACCCAAAGACGCTCAATGTGGAGCAGAACCATCCAGAGAGGTTTGAGACAAGCGTCAATGCGAAGAGCATCGAAGACAAATTCTCGTTCATAAGCTCCCACCTGGGCAAGGAAATAAGGGCAGGAGAGATATTCAAGCCCGGCGAGTACATAGACTTGGTGTCCATATCAACGGGCAAAGGATGGCAGGGAACAATAAAGCGTTTCGGCACAGCGAGGCTGAACCACAAGGCGACGCAGAAGGTAAGGCACATAGGGGTCATGGGATCCATGGGTATTGGAAGAGTGCTGTACACCGTGCCGCATGCAGGACAGATGGGGTTCAACTACAGGACTGAGAGGAACAAGCGCATACTTAAGATTTTCGACAAGGAGGAGACCGCAAGCCTGAACAGGGCCGGAGGCTTCAACAACTATGGGACCATAAGGGGATCTGCAATACTGCTCGACGGATCGGTTCCTGGGCCGGCCAAGAGGCTGGTGAGGATAAAGGAGAGCAACGGCAACATCAACCTGAAGGGCATAAAGGAGCCGAAAATAGTCGAAATAAACAGGTAATGATAATGGTTTCTGTCAATATATACAGTGTGGACGGCAAAGAAGCAGGCAAGATGGAATTGCCCAAGGTCTTCGAGAAGACCGTCCGCGAGGAGCTCATAAGAAGGGCTGTTGTAGCGGAGCAGAGCATGAGGCTGCAGCCGCAGGGGCACTACCTCCTGGCAGGAATGCAGACAACAGCGAAGTACTATGGAAGATACGATGCATCATGGAGGACTGGAAGGCATATGGGTATCGCAATAAGGCCGAGGGAAAAGCTCGGAGGCGGGAGGCAGGGCCAGGTAAAGCGCATACCGTCTGCAGTGAAGGGAAAGAGGGCTCACCCGCACAAGATAGAGAAGCGCCTCGCCGAATCCATGAACAACCGCGAATACCAAGCCGCATTGGCAAGCTCGATATCCGCCAGCGCGAAGCACATGCTCAAAGGCATAACCACTCCAATAGTAGTGGACAATGCAATCGAATCGCTCAAGAGCACAAAGGATATAATCAAGATGTTCAAGGGCATGCAGATGCAGAACATGCTAGAAGAGGGCAGGAAGAAATACATTAAGAAGGGCCTGCGCAGGAGCTCGAGGAGAGTGCATTACAAGAACACTGCGGCTTTGATAGTCAACTCGGACAAGGGGGTTGTAAAAGCTGCGAGGAACATACCTGGCATAAGTGTTTGCACAGTTGACAAGCTGACTGTGAATATGCTTGCTCCTGGCGGCAATCCAGGCAGGATATCAATATGGAGCGCGGACGCGGCAAAGAATGTAGAAAGCAGGATAAACGGTCTAACGCTCAAGACCCAGGCCAAATACTATATGTCGGATTAGGTGTTCATGATGTCAGTTTTAAGATACCCGCTCGCAACAGAAAAAGTCGTAGGCCTGATAGACAGGCAGAATACAATAACATACGTAGTCAACCACGATGCCACAAAGAGCGAGATAAAGAGCGACTTCGAGAAGAGGTTCAACGTCAAAGTAAGCAGGGTAAATACTGTAGAGATGCCGAAGAACTTCAAGAAGGCATTTATAAAGCTAGCTCCGAATTATAAGGCAGGGGACGTAGCTGTGAAATTGAAATTGGTGTAATCGCATGGGCAAAAAGCTTAGGCAGCAGAGGAGGGGCAAAGGCTCCAACGTGTACACGAAATTGCCTAACACGTTCGACGTCACTGTAAAGTTTGCGCACGACATAGAGGCCAAGAAGACCGGAGAGGTGATTGCGCTGTTCAACAGCACAGGCCACACCGTGCCTATAATGGAGGTGCAGTACGAAGACTTTTCGCAGGGCATGCTAATAGCCCCGGAAGGCATAGCCATAGGCGACAAGATCTCGATAGGATACAAGAATGTATTCTCACTGGGCAGCGTAATGAAGCTCTCCGACATACCAGAGGGTATACCAATATACAATATAGAATCAAAGCCCGGTGACGGAGGGAAGATGGTCCGGGTAGCAGGCGCAGCAGCATACATAAAGGCGCACATAGGCGATACAGCAACTGTCACTATGCCATCAAAGGCCAGCATAGTTCTGCCAAACGAGTGCAGGGCGCAGCTCGGTGTCATAGCCGCAGGAGGAGTGCTCGACCAGCCGCTCGTAAAGGCGGGCAAGAGCCATTACATTTACCACGCCCTCAACAGGACATGGCCAAGGAACAGGGGAGTCAAGATGAGCCCTGTTGACCATCCGTTCGGAGGCAAGCAGCACCACAAGGGTAAGAGCAGCATGACTTCAAGGAACGCACCCCCAGGAAGGAAGGTGGGACACATAGCTGCAAGGCGCGTAGGAAGAAAGAAGAAGGGATAAAATGGTAGAAAGAATCGCTTATAAAGGCTTGATGGGCGACCAGGTAAAGGCCCTGCCCAACGATGAGTTCAACAGGATGATAAAGTCAAGGGCCAGGCGCTTCCTGAAGAGGAACTCATTGAACTACCGCATGCTCAACGAGAAGATCGAGGAGTACAGGAAAAAAGGCATAGACAAGCCAATAAAGACGCATCTCAGGGAGGCAGTAATAGTGCCGCAGTGGATAGGCCTCAAGTTCAAGATCCATATGGGCAAGGAGTTCCAGGAGATCGCAATAGCGCCCAACATGGTTGGCAGGAGGCTTGGAGAATTCGTCTATACGAGCAAGCGCGTGCAGCATTCCGCTCCAGGAATAAGGGCTACGCGCGGAAGTAAATTCCTATCGGTGAAGTAATTGGAGTATTCATTCAACAGGGACAAGTCCGAAATAATATTCGCGCACATGAAGGACATAAACGCGAGCTACAAGGACCTGTGCAATGTGTGCGATTCCGTGAGGTACAAGAGCGTGCCTGAAGCGATAGCCATACTCGATTCCGTCAAGGAGGGCACGCCGCTTCTTTTCAGGAGGCACAACAAGGGCATGGGCTCAAGGCACGAGCTCGGAGGCAAGAAAGGCAGGTACCCGATAAAGTGCGCTTCGATAGTCAAGAAGGCAATAGTGAACGCATCTGCCAACGCATCGAACAAGGGCCTTGATCCGGATAACATGTTCGTGGTGCATGCGACAGCCAACAAGACAACGATAAACCGCAGGTATCCGTCGAAAGGCATACTATACCATAGGTCGGGGGGCTACGGCTATTCATCGGCAAGGCGCAGCGACCTCGAGTTTGCCAAGCTTGAACTAGGGATAGCTACCGGAACTGAAAAAGGGCTCAGCCAGAAGATGCTTAAGGCAGTGGAACGCAGCAGGAAGTATCTCGAGAAGATTGAAAAGCAGAAGCCTAAGGCGAAGGCGGCGAAAGCTGCATCGAAGGGCAAGGCGCTCACTTCTCCTGCAGGGCCTGCAAAGTCTGCTAAGAAGCCTGTGCACCCGGAAATGCAGAAGAGGCCTGAGCCCGTGAAGACAGATGCGAACGCGCAGGAGGATAAAAAAGTTTAATGAGGCATTGCATGGCTATAGAGAATAAATTTCTGAATGATTCTATAATAAAGCATAGTATATCCAAGTTCATGGAACAGTCGCTTACCAAGGCGGGCTTCTCCAGGGTAGAAGTGCAGAAGACCCCCGTGATAACAAGGATAACCGTCTATGTCCTGAACCCAGGAAGGGTGATAGGCAGGGGCGGCAAGACTATAGACGCGCTGACAGACCAGGTCAAGGAGCTGTTCAAGATGCAGAACCCGCAGATAAGCATAGTCGAGGTGGAGAACCGCATGCTTGAGCCGCTTCTCGTGGCTAAGGACATAGCGCAGAAGCTCGAGCGCGGTCTCAACTTCAGGAGGATACAGCAGAGCTACCTCAAGAGCATAATAGCCAACGGCGCATTGGGGGTAGAGATAATAATCGGCGGGAAGCTCGTCGCCAAGAATGCGAGGGCTAAATCGATAAGGAAGAGCGTTGGGTACATACCTAAGGCCGGAGACGTGACCAACCTGGTCAGGGTTGCCTATGCAACAGCGTACCCGAAATACGGCGCCATAGGGATAAAGGTTAGGATAGTGCCGCCAGGCACTAAGTTCCCAGACCGGGAGATAAAGGCAGTGGAGGTTCCGAGATCCATACTCAACGGGTGAATGGGTCGATGCAAAATCGCAATAAACGGTTTGCAGCGGAATCTCTTTATTCGTTGCCTAAAAAGTCTGTCTTGGAATGCGCGGTTCACTGCGTCACGTTCCAAAATGTGTGATGGTTACTATGCTTCTAGCCTTCGAAACGGGGTTCATAGCCTTCTTTACGATGTTCATACCTGGGGTGCTTCTAGCATACGCATTGCTCAGGAAGACCGGGCTCCACACATTTGAGAAGCTCGTCATAGGGTTCATATTCGGCCTCATAGCGCCAGCAACGCTTACATGGATAGATGCATATTTAATGCCGTACATCCACATATTCGCATTCTCATTGCCCCTATTCGAAGCCAACGCGCTAATAATAACAATAGTCGCTGCACTGATCTGCTGGAAGGAAGGCGTATTCAACGACCTCTCGCAGTATGTCAATGCAAAAGCAAAGCGCGCTGTAGAGGAGCGGCAGATAAAATCGGCAGAGCACGCCGAATCGATGGAGCTCTCTGAGCTAAGGTCAAACCTGAGGGGCTTCGAGAAGGCGCAGTCAATAATCAAGCAGCATGAAGATGAGGAGAGAGCGCTGAGACAGAAGCAGGAAGCAGAGCTGTCGCACACTTCCGGCCTTGGAGAAGAAGAAAGAGCAAGAATATCAGAGCTGCACAACAAGGCGCTAACGGACCTCATAGGCAAGCACGTCTCGGAGGAGAAGGGCATGCTCGCCGCGCTCAAGAGGGAGCAGGAGGAAATAGAGCTCAAGAGCAAGTCCGCCGAGGCATCGCCTCGCCATTCTACACCAACATGGGTGTGGTGGGTGCTGCTGCTGTTCATGGTAATTACATTCGCTACGCGCATGCTCAGCGTTCCAATAACCCCCGCATTCTTCGAATTTGATCCGTATTTCGATATGCTCGCGACAGAGCATCTTCTGACTTTCGGATACCAGCCGCTGCTGTCGCATTCGGCGTGGCCAATATTGGCAAACGGCTCGGTCCTGAGGATGCAGCCCCTTATCCCATACCTGGAGGCTTATTGGTACTCTCTCGCCAACTATCTCGGCCCCCACTTCACCACGTTCAACACTACGCTTATGAGCTATGTTGGCGGTGTGTATCCGCCAATCACAGCCGCGCTTCTCGTGTTCGTAATATTCATGCTGCTTTACAATGAGTACGATCCTTATGTAGGCCTCATAGGCGCTTCTTTCGCCATGGCAATGCCGATACTGTTCACTACATTCGTATCCGGGGAGCAGCTCCTGGAGCCATGGGGCATATTCACGTTATTCTTCTTCTTTGCAGCGTACATGCTCGCAGTAAAGAACATGAAAAGCACGAGGCTTGCCATATTTGCAGGGATAGCGTTCGCATCTACCTTCTTGGGCGCCCACTACTATACGGTAGATGCGGGGGTATTGACTCTGTACATCATACTGCAGGGAGTGATAAGCTACCTGAGAGGAGATCTAGGCAAGGATTTCTACAAGATGAATGCCATCGTGATAATAGTCATCGCAATATTCCTTGCATTCTATTCGCCGTACCACGCGACGCTGAGCGGGCGCATACCAACAGTGCTTGGAATACCGATAACAGTGAGCGGCCCGCTCGCAGCATTGATACTCGTAGCTGTCATAGACTACCTGCCAAGGATTCTCAAGCAGTACCATGTGCTGTTCAATAGGATAGACTTGAAGATGAAAGTGCTGTGGCTCGTGGCAATAGCGATAATGGTGCTCGCGCTGCTCGCCGCTACGCCTCTGGGCACCCCAGTAAAAGGCTACCTTAGCCTGAGCACGAAGTTCACCACACCATCGACTCCGCTTTTCATGACAGTGCAGGAGTTCGAGCCGACAGGGCTGGCGTACAACTTCGGCGCGGCTGGGCTCGGCATAATCGCATCTAGCATGTTCGGCGTGCCGCTTTTCGTATGGTTCCTATCGGCATTGGCGATAATACTCATATGCATCAGCATATACTACCGCAGAAGCAATACCGGCATATTCTACCTTATGATTGCACTACCGCTAATGGTCGCTGCTTTCTCCGAGGTCAAGTACATACCGCACTTCGGCGTTGCATACATAATGCTCCTCGGCATAGTGATAGGAGAGGTAGCGGTGCTGGCAGGGAACAACTTCAAGCTCAAGCATGAGACAGACGAAAGCATATCGGCCCTGATAAAGCGGGCCTATACGGAGCACAAGGACCTCATGTATTTCGTGTTCAGCATAGCGCTGTTCTTCTTCTCGCCGATAATTGCTATAATATACCTTCTATTCATACTTTTCACGCACAGGACCGAGAACAGGAACTATATGTGGGCGCTTCTCGGCTTCTTCCTGATCGTAGAAATTGCAGGGGCAGTGTTCGGGCACCCGATATACGGCGAGAGCTATTCGCTTATAGAAGCCGTGGGGTCAACGACCCTTTACTACGGCTCCCCATCTACTGCATGCTCATCCCTGAGCAGCGGCGGCAATTCTGTAGGGCTTGACCTATACTGCAACGTCGTTCCGACATACTGGCTGTCGGCACTGTCATGGATGAAGAGCAACATAGGCCCGAACGGCCCTAGGGTCATGTCCTGGTGGGACTATGGCGACTGGATAAACTGGTTCGGCCAGACGCCTACCGTAACGAGGGGCGACAACGCAGAGCCCACAGAGGACTTCGCAGTCGCAGCCAACTACGTGCTCGGCCCGAAGGACAATTACACCCCTGCTGTCATGGACAACTTCATGAACACCAATCAGACCAAGTACATAGTGTTTGACCAGGGCCTAATACAGAAATGGGGTGCCTTGGATTTCCTTGCATGCATACACATAAACGAGACATCAAGGGCATTTGCGATAGCCGAGGGCAAGCTGCAGAATCCTCCAGTTCCATACGCTCTGGGCAACTCGCCATGCGAGCTGGCCCACGATCCGCAATACGTGCTTGTGCCATTGCCTACGCTAATACCAACCATAGAGAAGCCTACGATAAATGAATACTGCTCAATATCAAATTCGAGCACCCAGTATGCGTACTCCTATCTTGTGAACAACAATTCACTCACAAACCAGTCCGTCTGCATCGACCTGAATCCGACTAACAGCGGCGCATTCAAGGTCTATTACCAGAACGGCACCCAGATGAATGCGTACGTACAGGCAATCACCCAATCGCCCCTCGGGGAGACCGCGCTGGCAAACGGAGGCCCACTATACCTGGAGTACCTGATGGTGTACACGCCGAACGGCCCCAACGACACCATAACAAATGCTCCATCGGAGTTTTACTTGTCAAACTTCTACAAAGGGTTCTTCTTCGGGAAGCTGCCAGGGTTTACGCAGGTATATCCGGCAAACGCAACTGGCATAAACTTCATCAACAACACATATCCGATACGCATACTAGCGCTTGACAATTTCACCGGCCAGCTTCCACCGAAGGCATCAAAGCCCAGCTATGTTGTGAACAACTATACGTTCCCATGAGCGTTAAAAAGAAAGAATTAAATTAATGTTTGGTGTCAATCTTACTGCTCAATTCTGATAGTGGGCTTGTAGCTCAGCCTGGTCAGAGCGGCGGTCTTATAAGCCGTAGGTCGAGAGTTCAAATCTCTCCAGGCCCACTAATATATTGTGGTTATATAAACACCAGCAAGGAAAATAACGGCAGTAGTATTGTGCTCAAACTCGCAGAGGCCAGCCAATCTGCGTGCATTTGCCCAAACTGCTACAGGTTTTCAAGCTTTTGGGCCATCGCCTTTAAGTCGTCGACTTTCTTTGAAATTTCCCCCGCTTTCTCGTTTAAGAATGCGACGCACTGCCCGGTATTTGGGTATTTCTGGTCACTCGGGTATTTTTTGGCTTCTGGAGAAACTGCAACCAGGGGCTTTTTTACATCAAACGGAAAGGTGTCTGCCGTTTTGCCTGATGGGCCTATAAGGGCTTTGAGAACACCCGAACCAAGCCGGTTTCCGAAAGATATGCCCAGCTCTCCAAATATTAGGCTCTCAGCGCCAAAGATTGATTTTTCCTGCCGTACCCTCATTAAGAGTTCAATGCTATGTATCTTGGTTCTGTGCTGGGATTCCTCGGCGAGCGCCTTTCCTTTGTCCAGCCCCGCAGCATCCGCACGCCCCAGGGCATCCTTGGCGTAGCCTATGACTTTCTTTGCATAGTCATAGTCGTAGACCATCTCAAAAATTGGCCATGCAGGCGTTTTGACGAACATTACTTTCCTTTCTTTTTGCATCACGAACAGCCGCAGGTCTGTAACTATAAATTGGTCCTCAATCCTTGTTCGCGAGTTCCCCCCTAAAGACGTACTGGCAGAGGCAAAAGCAACGTAGGAAACCTTGTCCGAAATGAACATTACTTTCTCCCCAGGCTCCAAGAAATCCTCGTAAGTCTTGCCGCCTTTATAGTCGCTCAGCCCGTATTCTTTCATAACTCCCATTCAACCAATTTTGGTATATGGAGCTAATATTTAAATAATTATCGCTCGTTGTAGGAGTAGAAATTTGACAATAGCCATGGGGTGAATGCAGGCATACAAAACAAATATCAAGTTTCTAGTAGGGGAGTTTAATGGGTTGCTATGCTCATAATTTGACTGCCATTTGGGATGGGGGTTGGGTTCGATGAATAGAGCAGAAAAAGTCATTCTTGTAAAGTTCATTGCAGGAGCGGCGATTATCGGGGTTCTTTCGATTTTTGTGCATAGCTTAATATGGCTTATGCCTATTTACCTGGTTGGATGGTTTTCTTGGTTAATGCTGAAGGCAGTAGCGGCATTTGTCAGCTTCTTTTTTGAGAAAATTGGACTCGGAGATAGTACTATCCTCAGGACAATCGCAGTAGTGATTATTTGGGGAATCATTGAATTAATAGTGGTGATCGCCTTGGCCTTGACCCTGCCAGCGTTGCTCATGCCACATTAGGTGCGGCGCGTGTTGCAGCAGACCAGAAAAGAATTTAAATATGTGCTTCAATATGGCTTATATCAGGAAGGTGGAATTAGATGGCATCTTTGGGGGTTTGGGTCGGGATAATATACGAGATTTTCATAGTGGCACTGATGATAGGCGCTGGGATATTCATGCTCACCTTTGGCGGAACATGGAGCTGGATGGGTGCCGGTATTCTGGCGCTCGGCATCATAGTCGGCTATTTCACATACCGAAGCTACCACAAAGCCTTCGCGCAGGGCCGCGAAGTGAAAGCCAAGCTCGGCAATATCAAAAAACCGTGGGAGCAGTGATCGGCACTCCGATACGCTTCGGCTTTGGTGCTTTGAACTTGGGCACCATCTTAGGTCAATTGTTGAAACGAACCTTGAAACTGTGAGGCACCCCGCAGAATTTATTCATAGTAAGGTGTTAGTAATATATTGTGGGGTGTTCAGTAGCATCACCTGGTAGATGACATGAGGATAAAATTCGTTTGCGACAGGTACTGCGGCGTCGACCAGAGCAGAGTACACAGGTTGGCGAGCGATGCCGGCATAAAGCCTTCGGATTCCGACTATGATGCAGTGGTGATAGTCGGAGGCGACGGCAGCTTCCTCAACCACGCTTTGGATTACGGGGAGCCTGTGCTGCCCATAGAGGGGGTGCACAAAGGGCTCCTCAAGAGCGTCGGCATTCTCACAGAACACAAGTTCTCGGATCTTCCTATGCTGCTGCGCAAACTATCAAAAGGGCAATTCAAGGTCGTGTCAGAGCCGGTGCTGGAGCTCAGGCATTCCGGCAATGTATACAGATCTATCGGAGACTTCTACGTTGAAAGAATAGGCACCAAAGAAGCAGTCAGGTATGAGGCAGTCATAACCGACGGCACAAACAAGACCGTCAGTTATGCGATATCAAACGGCTTCATAATCACCACGCCCTTGGGCTCTACAGGCTATTTCTCATACCCAGACATGCTTGAGCACCGCCGTCCAAAGCGCATAGAAGGCCTCGGTTTCGCTCACATACTGCCTTCTACTGTAAAGGATACGGTAAATGGCAGGGTTGTTACATACGGGGTACGCAGGACCTTTTCAATGAATGCAAAGATCGATGTACTCCTGGA
>JAMCYB010000037.1 GCA_023474385.1 Candidatus Martarchaeota archaeon
CAGAAGGAGCGTTATTCTGTGCAGCTGAGGCAGATGGCAAGGATTTCAGCTCGTCTGCAGTGCCGAAATATGCGAGCGTGTCGCCAACCTTGACATCGGTGCCGGCTTTCGCCACGATCTTTATCAGCCCCGAAATGGGCGCGGGCAGATTCACCACTGCCTTATCCGTCTCGACCTGCGCCACAGGCTGGTCCTCCTTTACCTCCGAGCCATCTTCTACCAGCCACTTCTGTATATGCCCCTCGGTTATTCCCTCTCCAACATCAACGAATTTGATTTCCTTCATTTAAAGACCCTTAACATCAAGCGCTCAGCAGCCTGTCTATCGCTGCAGATATCTTCTTCTCATTGGGTATGTAATAGTTTTCATATCCAGGCATCGGGTACGGAAAGCTTGCGGATCCGACCCTGATTATCGGCGCGCTCAAGTCGAACATTGCCTTCTCTGCAACCCTTGCAGCTATCTCCGCACCTACTCCGAAGCTGAGCACTGCTTCGTGCACAATCAACAGCTTCCCTGTCTTTTTGACGCTCTCCAATATGGTCGCTTCGTCAAGCGGGTTTATGGTCCTAAGGTCTATCACATCAGCCGAGAGCTTTTTGTCCTCGACGACCTTGTTCACCACCGGCACCATGGTCCCGTACGTCACTACCGTAAACTGGTCGCCTTTCTTCACGTAATTCGCTTTGCCAATCGGTACATCATACTGCTCTTCTGGTACATCCTGCTTGAACAGCCTGTACAGCTTAGTGGGCTCCAAGAAGAGTACCGGATCATTCATCTTCAGCGCCGATGTTAGCAGCCCTTTCGCATCGTACGGGCTAGAAGGCTCCACTACTATGAGCCCTCCGACATGCGAATAGAATGCTTCAGGGCTCTCGGAATGGTGCTCCAATGTCTTGACGCCACCGCTCACCGGAGTCCTCACTACCATAGGCACTGTGAGGTCGCCCCTGGTCCTGCTCCTGAAACGAGCGGCATGGTTTATCAGCTGGCCGAATCCCAGGAACATGAATCCCGCGAACTGTATCTCAGGCACAGGGCGCAGGCCAGCCATTGCCATGCCTATCGAAGCCCCTATTATGCTCGATTCTGCGAGCGGCGTGTCCAATACCCTGTTCTCGCCGAACTTGTCGAGAAGCCCGTCAGTCACCCTGAATACCCCCCCATCCTTGCCTATATCCTCGCCCAGCAGCACTATGCTGTCGTCCTTCCTCATTGCAAGATCCAATGCGTTGTTTATCGCGCCAACCATATTAATGTTCATTCAACCACCACTCACATCCAAAAGTTTGATTTGACCGCATCGTCCTCCTCCTCCTTCAAAACCTCGGGAACGAAGCTGTATACGTTCTCAAACATGCTCTTCGGGTCGGGCTTGAAAGCCTCTGCCTTGGCGACCGCTTCGTCTATCTTCGCCATCTGTTCATCCGTGGCCTGTTTTTCCTTGGCATCATCCCAAAGGCCCTTTGCCCTGAGATACGCACCCACTCTTTTCAGCGGATCCTTTGCCTTCCATTTGTCTACATCCGCTTCGGGCCTGTACTTCGAAGGGTCGTCAGACGTTGTGTGCATGCCCATCCTGTACGTCACGCACTCTATCACTGTCGGCCCGTCGCGTGCATGGTCTATCGCGTCCTTTACTACCTTGTAGACCCCTATCACATCGTTGCCATCAACCTGCACCCCCTTTATGCCTGCCGCTATGGCTTTCTGGGCGAGCGTCTGCGCTGCCGACTGCCTGTTCCTTGGGACTGATATCGCCCACTGGTTGTTCTCTATTATCGATATCATCGGCAGCTTGTTCACGCCTGCGAAGTTTATCGCTTCGTAGAAATCGCCTTCGGAAGTTCCTCCATCCCCAACAAAAGCCACTACTGCTACATCCTTGTTCCTATATTTCTGCGCATACGCTATGCCAGCAGCATGCGGCATCTGCGTGCCTACCGGCACTATCACAGGAAGTGCGTTTATCTCCTTAACCTTTGAGTTGCCCTCCTCATAACCTCTCCAGTACAAGAAATAGCTTTCCAGGGGCAGCCCCCTAGCGAGGTAGGCTCCATGCTGCCTGAAGTTCGGCACAAGGATGTCGTCCTTCCTCATTGCGAACGCCGTGCCTATCTGCGTTGCTTCTTCCCCAACCAGCGGCGCGAACGTATCCGCCCTGCCCTGCCTCTGCAGGCTGAGCGTCTTTGCATCGAGGTTCCTTGCAAACAGCATGGATTTGTACATCTCAACAATCCTGTCATCGCTAAGATCCTGCGGATAAAGGGACTTGTCTATTGCACCATTCTCATCCATCACTTGAAAATAATCTATTGAGCCTTCAAAAGCTTTGTTCTGCATTTAACCACTCTATTCTATGACTGCCAATAAAGTAATTTAAGTATTTGCGACCCTGACGGGTGAGCAAGATACAACGATGCAGGACAAGCAAAGCGCGCTGGGTTCAAAGCGGGTCTGTGCTCTCCCTTATCTCTTCTATCGCCTTGTTGTCATGCGAATATATGTAGGGCGACAGGTCCAGGTCCTTCGGGCTCTTCTGCAGCTTCCTTGCATATGTGTCATGCAGGTGCTTTCCGACTTCGTCGCTGTATGCCTTCCAGTCTATGCCGAGCGATTCGACATACAGCTTCTCTATGCCGTCCGCTATCTCGTGCGCATAGGGGTATTCATACTCATCATCCGTGAGCCATTTCTCTGTTAGCTCGTGGTGCCTGCCTATGCTCTCAAGCGTGCTGACTTCCTTTCCATTTATGTTCAAAGTTTTTGGAAAATTCCTGTCAATATATACGGTCTTGCCATCGTTTGAATAACCGCCGGTATACTTTATGTCATAATCAGCGTTTATCTTTATTTCAGAGCCCAGTCTCTTGGTCAGCAGCTTACCAATCTGTGCCCCCTTATAAATGAGATTATCCGCATCGAGCTGTACTACCTCTCCCTTCTGCAGAATCTGTTTTGAAGTCGCCCTTATGTATGTTGGGAGCGTGTAATTCAGCGCTACTATTATGTACTCCCCTTCCTTCTCCTCCTTATGGACTCTGTGCTCAACAACTGTGTAATCTTCCATAAAACCTAGTTTCTATCCCTGTTAAAACTTATATATGTTTACCTGCCTGCGCGCAAAGAGCCGTGTTCATGTACAAAAAGGTTATAAAGATATGCAATCCTAAATGCAATCATATGGTGGATTTTCAAAAGGTCGACAAGGATATGCTTTCGCGCATATGCTCAAACGCAAAGCTCAATCTGACCAGTTCAGAAGAAGAAAAGTTTGTCTCTGAGATGGGCGAGATTCTAACTGCTTTTAGGGAGCTGGAAAGCGTCGACACAAAAGAAGTACAGCCGGCATATCACGCCACAGAGATAAGGAACATATGGCGCGATGACAAGGTGAAGAAGAAAAGCGTCGACATAAAGAAGAACACGGGGGCTTTGGAGAATGGATACATAATCGGGCCCAAGCTCGTTTGAAAAAGGTGGTTATATTAATACGGGTAAAAACATTCCTGGAAGAAGTGAAATCCGGCAGCATAGACACAGATAAATTTGTCTCCGATGTGAAAGCTAGTTCTAGCTCTATGCAGAAGAAATACGCGCCCTTCATAACCATGAATGAAGGTTTTGGCAAAGCGAAGCCGCAGAAAGGAGTGCTGCAGTACCTTCCTGTTTCTGTGAAGGATTGCATGTGCACCGAAGGCATAAGGACCACTGCAGGCTCGAAGATACTTGAGACATACGTGCCCAATTTCGATGCTACTGCAGTAGCGAAGGCGAAAGCAGCGGGCGGCATGATATTGGGGAAAACTGCCCAGGACGAATTCGGGTTCGGCACATTTTCTACAAACTGCGCCTATCAGGTGCCTAAGAATCCATACGATCCTGAAAGAACCTGCGGAGGCAGCAGTGGAGGTGCGGGGTGTGCTACTGCGGCAGCAGACTTCCCCCATATAGCAATAGCAGAATCTACTGGGGGCAGCATAACTGCGCCTGCCGCATTCACCGGCACTGTCGGTCTGACACCTACATATGGAAGGGTATCAAGATACGGCCTGATAGACTACTCAAACAGCATGGACAAGGTGGGTGTAATATCCAAGGAGGTATATGATTCAGCCCTTATGCTTTCAGTAATAGCGGGGCACGATCCGCTCGATTCGACCAGCTACAACAAGGGCAGCGAAGATTTCACTAAATATATAGGCAAGGATGTCAAGGGCATGAAGATAGGCGTGCCGAAGGAATATTTCAGCGGCATAGACGGCAATGTCAAGAAACTGGTGGAAGATGCGATTGCCAGGCTTGAAGGGCGGGGAGCAGAGATATCGGAGATTTCACTGCCAAGCACAAAATACGCAATTGCTGCATACTACATAATTGCAATGGGCGAAGCGTCGACGAACTTGGCCAAGTACTGCGGCATGCGCTACGGCAAGCAGGATAAAATAAGCGGCGAGTTCTCCGAATACTTCTCAAGCATACGCTCCAGCGGCTTTGGGGAGGAGGCGAAGAGGCGGATAATATTAGGCACATACATGCGCGCCGCAGGTTTCCGGGATGCATACTATATGAAAGCGCTGAAGGTGCGCAGCCTCCTGATAAAGGAATTCAAGGCAGCATTCAAGAACGTGGACGCAATAGCGACCCCATCAATGCCCATGCTGCCTCCTAGGTTTGATGATATAGCCAAGCTCTCTCCTCTGGAAATCTACAACATGGACAAGATGACCACTGCGCCCAATCTGTGCGGCTTCCCAACAATATCCATGCCTGTTGGCACATCGCAAGGCCTGCCTGCCGGCATGCAATTGATAGCCGATCATTTCATGGAGGGCAGGCTGATAAGCTTAGCCGCAGCTGCAGAGGTAATAAAATGAGCATAATGATAGGATTGGAGGTCCACTGCCAGCTCAACACTGAGAGCAAGCTCTTCTGCTCATGCGAAGCTTATCCCAAGGATGCGCAGCCCAACCGCTCCACATGCGAGATATGCCTTGGATATCCCGGCACAAAGCCCGTCATAAACAAGAAGGCCATAGACCATGTCATAAGCATAGGGCTGGCTCTGGGATGCAGGATAAACGCGGAATCATACTTTTCTAGGAAGACATACTTCTATCCAGACATGCCTAAGAACTACCAGATCACGCAATACGAAGTGCCTATAGCGTCTGAAGGCTCGATAGAAGTAAACGAAATGAAGATAAGAATAAGACGAGTGCATCTTGAGGAGGATCCGGCAAGGATAGTATACGCTGACGGGAATCTTGAGACGGCAAGCCATGTGCTTGTGGATTACAACAGGGCCGGCACGCCCTTGGCAGAGATAGTGACCGAGCCTGACATGAAGAGCCCGAAGGAAGCAAGGGCCTTCTTAGAGAAGCTCTCAACGATATTGGAATACTTGAGGGTGTATGACCAGTCGAAAGGTGCATCGTTGCGAGTTGATGCGAACATTTCGGTCGATGGAGGGGAGAGGGCAGAAGTGAAAAACGTTACCGGATTCGAGAATGTCGAGAAGGCATTGAACTACGAAGCGGTTAGGCAGCAGAACATAGTGAGGCTGGGGCGGAAGGTAGAGAGGGAGACGAGGCACTTCGACGAGGTGGCAAAGACGACAAGGACGTTGAGGAAGAAGGAATTCGAGGAGGATTACGGATACATATTCGATCCCGACCTTCCTGTGCTCGACATATCGGGCGAGTGGAAAAGCAAAATAGAAAAAGGAATGCCGGAGCTGCCCGACATCATGGTAAAGCGCTTCTTAAAGCAGTACGGCATAGGCGATTATGATGCCAAGGTTATAGTTTACACTGGCAAGGATTTCGCATCATTCTTCGAGGATGTGTGCAGGATATACAGCAAGCCGAAGGCTGCATCCAGGTGGATGATAAACTACCTCCTCAAGAGCCTCAACTGGAGGTCGGAGCGCATATCGCAGTCAAAGGCATCGCCAGATACCTTCTCTGAGCTGCTTACCATGGTAGATAAAGGGGAAATAACTGAAAGATATGCCAAGGAGCTCATAAAGGAATATGTCGATACCGGGTTGCATCCCGCAGAGATAGCCTCAAGGCTTGGTCCAAAGCCCTCTTTGCAGGGCCTAAGGGATATAGTTAAAAAGGTTATAAAAGATAATACCAAAGCCGCGTCTGAATTCGCCGCAGGTAAAAACGATGCGCTCGCATACCTGATAGGTGCGGTGCTCAAGGAGACGGGCAAGCGGGGAGACCCAAAGGAAATAGCGAAGATGATAAAAGAAGAGATATCAGATGCCTCTGTAGCTCAGTAGGTAGAGCGACTGGCTGTTAACCAGTAGGTCGTAGGTTCGAGTCCTACCGGAGGCGTAATATTTGGGTAATGTCATGGAAGGCACAGATGGCTGGTCGAGGACGTGCAGGCTTGCAGAGGTAACCAAGGAGATGAATGGCAAGCCAGTCACGGTTATGGGGTTCGTCAGGGAGATACGCGACGTAGGCAAGCTCAAGTTCGTGCTTCTTGCTGATATAACCGGTACCATGCAGGTAACATTCAAGGAAGGCACTAAAGCCTTCGATGCAGTAAGCGACATTACCCGGGAATCCGCCATAGGCGTAAAAGGCACCGTAAGCTCTGGAGGCAAGGCAGCATCTGGCATAGAGGTAATACCAGACGAGATAAAGGTGTTTTCAAGGGCAGAACCAAAGCTGCCCATACAGGTCTACGGCAAGACTGACGCGCTGCTCGATACAAGAATGGACTGGCGCTTCCTAGACATAAGGAAGCCGAAGAATGCGCTAATATTCAAGGTTCAGACCACCGTAGAAGCTGCAATGCGCGAATACTGGATAGAGCAGGGATTCCTAGAGATACATTCGCCGAAGCTGATGGGAGCGCCGAGCGAAAGCGGCGCAGAGCTTTTTCCAGTGATATACTTCGACAAGACTGCTTTTCTTGCGCAGTCGCCGCAGTTCTACAAGCAGATGGCAATATGCGCAGGCTTGGACAGGGTATTCGAGATAGGCCCTGTGTTCAGGGCAGAGCCCTCAAATACCACAAGGCATGCAACGGAATTCACTTCTGTAGACATGGAGATGGCGTGGATAGATTCGCACGAAGATATCATGAAATTCGAGGAGGAATGGATAGTGCACGTCATGGGCAGGGTCAAGGGGGAGCACGGCGACGAGATTAAAGACTTGTACGGAATAGAAGTGAGCATACCTAGCACACCATTCCCAAGGATATCATTCAAGGAAGCTAAGGATATGCTCAAGCAGTCAGGAAAGGGCTCTAAGGATGAGAACGACGTATCATCAGAAGAGGAAAAGGCAATAGGCGAAATGGCTATGGAAAAATACGGCAGCGAATTCATTTTCGTCAAGGAATATCCGTGGAGCATAAAGCCTTTCTATCACATGCGCAAAGAGGATGACCCATCAGTAACAAAGGGCTACGACCTGCTCTACAAGGGGCTTGAGGTGACAACGGGCTCGCAGAGGGAGCACAGGTACGATATACTGATGAAGCAGGCGAAGGAGAAGGGCCTGAGCGAAGACAATGTGGGGTTCTATACGGACTTCTTCAGGTATGGAGCTCCGCCGCATGGGGGCTTAGGCTTCGGCCTCTCAAGGCTGGTCAAGCAGATGCTTAATATAGAGAACATAAGGGAAGCGATGTTCGCTTTCAGGGACATGAAGCGCCTTTTCCCTTGAGCCGCAAGTCCGGCAATAATGGCAAAGCATAATAAATGTTGGCTAAAATAGTAATATGCTTATTGCGCCTCGGTGGTGTAGTGGTTAGCATACGAGCCTGTCACGCTTGCGACTCGGGTTCGAATCCCGACCGAGGCGCCTTATTTTGCAGTCGTAATGTGAATTCGAAAAGCCAAGCCCTAACAGCACTTGCTTATCCTTGAAACTATTCTCCTGATTCTACGCGCTTATACCTACTTAATTAATCTGTTATGATATCCTTCTTGCCCTCCATAAATTTTATAAGAGCGCCGCCACAAGCAACTGCAGCAAGCGCTTTTGTGTAGTCACTGGCCTGCAGCCTGCTCTATCGCGAATGCCTCGTCTGATTTCTTTGACATATACCATATCGAGCCTGCTATGAGCAGTATGCCAAATATGGTGTAAACACTCAGGGCATGCACGAAAATCTCATAGATCAGGGCAAGGAAGAGGATGTCCGACTCTGTAAGTATGTAGATTATTGAAGAGTAAGATACCATATTGCTGCTTTTCTGCAGTGTTCTGAATCCAGCGAAGCTCGCGTACGTGCCTAGTGCCACGATTATTCCTGCAAGCAGCGCATAAGTTAGGCCTGAAAATACATATACGTGAGCGCTGAAAAGCATGAATGGCAATATGGCTATGCCTTCGAATATGTCTACTGTAAGAAGCGAAGTAGACGTGTCATTGCTCCTCAGGCCCGTTTCAGTAAGCAGGAATCCGGATATGCCGTAAAGCAGAATAAGCAACAGTGACAGAAGTATGTCGTATGCGCTTATTGCGTATAGGTTTATGTTGGCTACCGAAAGCAGTATGAAGCCAGCGCCTGCAACAACGCCACCAAAAACAAGCCCGATAAGCGATTTTTCAGGTATCCTCTTCTTTTTGACGATTACCTGTATTGCGACAAAGACGATTATAGTTGGTGCGATTAATGAATATATTATGGCAGAATTCTGGTAATTGAATATGCTGAGCAGCAGGGCGTTGGAGATACCGAAGAATATACCTGCCATTATTGGGTAAAATGAGAGGTTTGGCTTGGCACGATTGTAAAGTACAATCAGCAGCGGCACGATCAATAGCCCTACTATCATCGCCTCGGAGGTAAGGGCAAAATTGCCGTTTCTTGTCACCGCTATTGAAATGAGTATGCCCCAAAGCGCATTGGCCATAGACGAGAGAATGCCAACAATCACTATGAACGGAAAGTTATGTGTATACCCGAATTTGGCTCGCACAAGTATTTTTGTACACTTGAATATATAAACATATTTTAATGCGGGTCTCTGCATACTTTATAATATTCAATGGCAATAGGATACTGAAGCGTTGCATCTTGTAATACGTCCACACCATCCATTTGTTAGAGGGTTTCACCTTCTTGCAATCCTGTGATACCTGCCTGCCCTTTCGGGCTCTGCCACTTCCACCAGCCTGCTTATGAGCCCGTTCTCCGAATATTTAGTCGTTCCTATCGTACTGTAAACCATGTATGGATCTAATCTCCTGAGCAATTCATAGCTGATGCGCACACGCTCCAGTAGAGACTCTAATGCTACCTTTGCCTTCTTCTCCACTATGAGCTCGTCGCATATATCGCGCAGTTTTACCTGTCCTCCATTAAAATTATTCAGCCTGCGCGTCAGGCTTCCTTTGTCTTTGTCTGTTATCAATATCAAGTAATAAGCCTTTGATACGTCAGATTCCTTGAACAGCGTCAGCTTTTTTATAAACTTGTCGTCGAAAAACGCTTTGCCATGCGGTTCCAGCAATACGACCTTGCCATTTACCTTTGCATCCTTTATGAGAAAATCCGGTGTGAACGTTATGGCTTTACCGTAAAGAATATAGCTAAATACAATTACCTCCCTCTCATAGCCTATGCCAAGTGTATCCAATATCTCAGAAACCCTCCTCTCAAAATTACTCTCCCTCCTATCCTTTTCTGCATTTACCATAAACCCCCAGGGCCACAGCAATCCACGACCATAATATTTCTTCAAGAAATAATAAATACCCTGTGCCTATTTTTATTTATATGTATAAAGCGTCAATGAAGCAGCGTAGTGGTGTTGTGCAGTTGCACTGCTCTGTCTGCGTATGCCCTTGTAGTATAACTTGGATAGAACACGGGCTTCCGGAGCCTGTGATCCGGGTTCAAATCCCGGCAAGGGCGCTATGCGCAGAACATCTGGAATTGGCTTGCGGCAAAAAATGCGCACCCAAAATGTACGTGCCACGCGCCAGTCTATAATTCGCTGGATATCTGTCAATACCTCAAAACATGGAAAGGCAGTACGAGTCTGTCTTGTGCTACGCTCAGATATACGTCCGAAATCCATTTTACAAGCTCAAACGCGTGCTTTTTCTGCTCCGCTCCCATGTTTTCTTTTGAGCATTCCCTGTTAATCGGTTGGACCATGTTCATTACCTTGACCAAGAACTCCCTAACCCCGAGCAATTCTGCGTAGTCCAGCCCGCTAGATTTGATGCTATCCAGATCTTTCTTCAATGCGGAGCTTGCATCTGCCAAAACTTTCTTTACCAAATCAATGACCTCTCCCCTCGGCGTATTGAATAGCTTTATTTCATCCATAAACAGCATGCGCGCATCGCTTATCCTTTCGAAGGCCTTTTCAAGGTCATCATCTAGTCTGCCTGTGTACTCCGAATCCGCCAATCTCTTCAAATATATGCCGGTAGCAACATGGTATCCTAGCGGGGTAAGATAGTAAACGGTAGTGCCTGACTTGCACTCGTCAGCGCCCACTGTTGAACGTTCTACCAAGCCGTGCAGCATATCAATGTCAAACCCGGCATTATCCAAATAGGCTGCATCATAACGGCTCGACAGGTACTTTATATCGCCGTAATGCTTGAAGTGCGAAGCCAAATCATACTTTTTGAAATAATCCATTTCAAATCTGTATCCGTCGCGGTATACTTTCATAAGGAGTTCAAACTGCATCTTTGTGCTCTTGCTGCCATACTTCGACGCCTTTTCAATAATACCGGCAGCCAAGCCACCGAGCTTATTTGAGTAAGCTACAAGAGTCTCAGAACTAAGGTCTTTGACTTTGGAATAAAGGTTCTCACTTAGCTTGCTCTCCTCCATACCTGCAGATCTAGACGCAATACTTATTACCGCATCCACGCCCCCGTATACATCATGCTTATTTTTAGCAATTGCCATAAAATCACAAGAAACCATGCCTACAGCCAGATATATATGGCTTGCGGACTTGCCTACAGCCAGATATATATGACTTGCGGACTTATGCGCGTGCGGTGATGCCATGCATCCAGAAAAAGCGGCAAGTGGCAGCTATTCACGCCAAAACAACAGGGGAGGTCCAGGGTCTCCCAAAAATCCCTAATGCAAGCTATGTTCAGCGGATCTGCACCTTCTTCAGGTCCCTGATTACTGTTGCAATTTCCTTTACCCTATCATCAACCGAATACTTGCTGAACCTGTCCCTGGTGTTTATGAATTCATAATCCTTGATATCTTTTGTCACTATGTCCGATATCATGAAGATTGCACCCGCTTCCACTTTCATTCCTTTCTTCCTGTAGCTGTCAACTATTGCAAAGAGGGCTGCAGATTCCATCTCAACAGTCAATACGCCTTTCTTTCCGTAATGCCTGATCTCATCGA
>JAMCYB010000004.1 GCA_023474385.1 Candidatus Martarchaeota archaeon
AGCTGTGCTTCCAGGCGAACATTGCCTGGCATGCCGGTGTCGTTAGGGCATATGCCTGCAGGCACTACTGCATAGAAAGTGCTGCTATAGTAGAGCATGTGCGCTTCTATAGCCGCTATGAAAGCCTCTCTCAGGGCAGAGCCGCTTCTCGATGCCAGCATGTGGTCAGAGTATGCATACACCGAGAGCGAAACCGCTATCGAGGCAATGGCTAGGGCCATGTAAACCATGAACTCGAAAGACATCTGCGCTTTCATCCACGCACCTACTTTGCGGAGCTCGTCAGGTTGCCCAGCTCCCTGGTGAGTTCGGATATCACGCTCTGGTTTGAGCTGTTCATGAACATGTGCAGCGCCGTCCCTTTCAGCTGCAGCATCATCGCTAACGCCACCACTATTATTATGCTCACAGCCGAGAGTATCATTATGTACTCTATGGAGCCCTGTGCCATATGCCTCCTTCGCAATGCGCGTCTGACATTAATGCATTTTATGCCTCCCATTTTACCACCTAATCAATCATACCAATGACGATGCTGCCATGTTGCTCAGCTCCAATACGAAGCCCGCAATGGCTATCCTCATGCTTATAGATAAAATCCTTGCCGAGATGCCCTTCTCGGAGAATAGCGGTGCGATGAAGTTTACAATCAAAATATATAGCAGCACTACCGTGCCGAACGTTCCATACTCCAGAGCAGTGATATGGGCGGTGCTCATCCTGAGCACATTCATGCTCAATCCTGCGAATATGGGAAAGAAGATGACACCGCCCATCATCTGGAGCGACCTGAAATTTGCCATCTCGCCATCGTGCTTTCTCTTTACGGAATTGTGCTCCTGGCATTCAGCGTGAAGGGACTCAAGGGCATAGGAGATATCATTGCCGGATCCCAGCGATTCGCTTATCAGTAGTGCCGCTGCCTCCAAGTATCTGTGCCTATACTTGCGCAGCCTTTCAAAAGCATTCACAGCATCGCCAGAAATGCGATACTCGGCAAGCGCATCCCTGAAGTCCTTGTAAAAGGCAAAGTTCCTGCTCAACGATCTCGATACACGCGCTTCGAGCACCTCCACGTTCGCATTCATCGCCAGGTTGTCCAAAAATGCTAGCGTATCCCTCTCAATCCTCTTCCACGGTGCAGAGATGCGAAGCGAACGCCATATGCTTATCAGCAGGCCTGCTGCCAGAAGCGCGGCCGCAGCATAAACGGCATGGTACGCCGAGCATGCAGCAGAGGAGATGAAGATTAATACGAGCACTGCGGCAGCCACATCACTTTTGATATTTGTATCATACATCCAACGACCTGAGTTTATTCTGCAGCGCTGCGTAAGCTGCCGGGATCGCCACCAGCATGGCGAAGATGAAAAGGAACATGACCATGTTCGAATAGTTGATGAGCGAGTACCCTACGAAACCGAACATAGCCATGGAGGGAAGTATCGTGCTGAATAGCATGTTTGCCGATAGGTACTTCTGCAAGCTGCCGTAGGCAACGCTCATATTCAGATTCCTCTCGGCGACAAGCTCCCTGTGCACATCGGATATTCCCGCGCCGAAATCCTTGCCGTCAAGATAGGACAGCAAGTGCGCATACCCTGTATCGGCCTTAAGCCCAATTCTTTTAGCTGGCAGCTGGCTGCCAATTGCGCTTTTCGCGCCCTCGCCGCAGGCAACCATATTCCTCGCTGTTGACATCCTGCTGCGCATGCTTCCCATATCCAGCATATCAATCGCCCTGTCGAGGCTTGCGAGCAGGCTCTTGTGGAGCATTCGGCTGCTTATATAAACGTGCTCTAGAAACCTCTCCGCATCATTGTCCATGTCATCATCCGTATTCCTGTATGGCTTCGTCCATATCAATGCCCTTGCCCATGGCTTCAACCAGGTATTCTGCCCTATCCGACAGCTCAGATATCGCCCTTTTCTTGCTTACCACCATCATGTCTGCATACTTCCTGAGCACTTTTGACGATTTGATTGCATCTCCAGCAAGATTGCCTTCGGCGAATATATCCGCCTGTTCATAAGCGCTGCCGCCCGTGTTCCGCATGTCCGCCTCGGCCCTTGTCGCCCACCTGTATTCCGCTATCCTGTCTATGCTGCGCTTGTACGCATCCGAATGCTTCATAAACAGGGCTATGTCAAGCGAATGCAGCGCCTCCGGTTCGACCGACATCGGCTTTGTCGTAAGCCTCTCTATGAGTGCATGGCCATCTATATTGCTGTGCATAGTAGCCATGAACGGCACGCCGAGGTTCGCTGCGGAAAATACGCTGCGCGTCTCCGCTCCCCTTAGCTCGCCTATGACTATCCTGTCGGGCCTCATGTGTAATGCATTAATGACCTGCGCCTCAAGGCTAGCTCTATCCTGCTTCGACGAGCCATTGAGATTGACAGAATTCATAAAATTGCTCGAAAGCACGAGCTCGTTCGCTTCCTCCTCAATGACTATCACGCGGTTATACCTAGGGACGAATGAGAGCAGCGACAGCAGCATTGAGGTTTTGCCTGTGGCAGGTGCGCCCGCAACTATGACATTGTATCCCACCTCTATGGCCATCCACATGTAAGCCAGCATATCGGGCGTGGCTGTGCCTTCCTTCAACAGTCTGCCTATCCCAAACCTCTTGCCCCCATTCAACCGTATCGCAAGCACGCCCCCGCCATCCGCCGCCGCCTTGAGCTGTGCATGCAGCCTTGATCCATCGAAAAGCTGCGCATCTATTATCGGCTGCGATTCCGAAAGCTCCTTATCAGATCCTTCAATAAGCCTGTTAACGTTGAACCTGAACGAACTTGCGTCCCTGAGCATCAGGTTTGTCCTGCAGTAGCCCAGCTTTGAATGATAGATATTTATGTTGGCGTTGATCCTGTCGACCATTATCTCTTCTATGCTTTTTGCATCTTCTATGAGTATGCTGAACGGCCCATATCCCGCTACGTCGTGCGCCACCAAGTAGGCTATTAGGCCCTTGCTGCTCGACGAGGAAATCTTCGGGCTTGACATTGCAAGCATGTAAGCATCCTTTATCCTATCAATCAGCACCTTTCCTGAGCCGTACAAATAGTTAGCATTGTTCAGTATCATATCCGCTTTAAGTGCCTCCGCAAGCTTCTCATCAGAGGCAGCAAGCCCCGCCCCTCCTACTGAATATATGGTGGATTTACCATAGGATCCTGCGACCCTGAATCCATTCTCTTCGGATAGCGCTACCCTATCAGGATAATCGCGCGTCAGCCCGAACGTCAGCTTCCTATAGGGCTGTTCCTTGCCCTTTCTCGGCAATACGCGACCCATCAATGTGCGCATGCCAGCAACACCAAAATCCATAGCATCCCTCAGAAGCAATTTACTTTAATACATAATATATACTTAACTACATATATTTATAGTTTACTATAATGCAATAAATTGCATTTGCGTTCACGGCGATAATAGAGCAAAGTTTTTAAATCTTAATATCCAAACGTTTAATATGGTAAAAGTGGATGCACAGAAGGACGCAATATGGGCTTTAAGAAAAGTATTGAGCAGGCCTAATTTCGCTGTTATGGACCTACTGCTTAAGAAATCCCCTAGGACTACAAAGGAGCTCTATTCTATTTTAGAGAAGAAGTTCACCAGGAAGACCCTTATCATAACCTTGAGGGAGCTTTCGCTGGACCTGAATGTTATACAGCCTACCCACATTCGCACTGAGAAGGGCTATGGATTAGGATACAGGCTTAATCCGAAGATGAAGGACGTTATAAAGACCGCCTATAGGCTGGCCAAGATAATAGACGGAGTAATAAAGGAATAGACCCGTACATCACTTCACGCTTACCCTCTTCTGATCATTGAACATCTCTATTATCTCTGATGTCGATGTCGCATCCTCCGGGCTCTTGTCCCTCCTTATAAAGCCATCCCCCACTATCCTGGGGAACCTGAGTGCATAACCCGCTTTTTCGCCCGATTTATCCTCCTGCATGCCGCATGTGTGCATTGGCGATTTTGTTATCTCATCTGCTTTTACGGTGATGACATACTTTGGCTCCACCCAAAAATCTGGCGTTATGAGCGAATCCACTCTCGCAGGCTTCTGCTTCACTACCGCTTTGCTCAGGAGCTCGTAGAATGCCTGCATGTTTGCTTCTGTGAAACCAGTGCCTATCTTCGATATCGTCTCAAACATGTCACGCTTCTTATTATATGCTGCGCACAGCAGCCCGCCAAACTTGAATTCGGTCCTGCTTCCTCTGCCTAAGAAGTACCCCACTATGACTAGGTCCAGCGTATCAGACAGCTCGCCCTTGTAGCTGCGCTTCATCTTTATCCAGCTGAACTTCCTAGCTCCAGCGATGTACGGCGCCTTAAGGTCCTTTGCCACTATGCCTTCAAGCCCTCCTTCTACAGAAGTCTCAAAGAATTCCTCCAGTTCCTTGGGCGAAGTGGTGATTATACGCTTCGAAGGAGTTATCATTTTCGCCCCTTTTACGGCGTTCTCAAGCAGGCTCCTTCTGGCCTCGTAAGGCTCTTTCATGAGGTCTTTGCCGTTGAGGTACATTATGTCAAATGCAACGAGGTGCAGCGGCAGCTCCTCTATCTTCTCAGTTATGCCGTGCTTCCTCTTCCTCTGCATGGTCTCTTGGAATGGGAGGAACTCCCCTGTCGCTTCATTCATCCCTAGCGCCTCGCCCTCAAATATTATGTGCTCCTCAGGTATCTCGGTTATTGCTGCCTTGGCTATGTCAGGGAGCATGTCTGTCGTTTCTTCCAGGTTCCTTGAGTATATCTTGACCTTCTTCCCTGATTTGTGCACCTGGCACCTGAACCCGTCATACTTCTGTTCTACGGCGCATTTTCCTCCCATCTTCTTTATTATCTCTTCTGCAGTAGGCAGGCGCTCTGCAAGGGCGGGTCTTATCGGCTTGAACAGGCTGACCTTCAGCGACCTTACCTCAGAGATGCCCTTTTTGGAGAGCACTTCCCCTATATATCCAAGATCGCTGCATATGTTGTATGCATTCTCAAGCTCGGCCTTCGATTCCCTGCTGCCCGTGAATGCCACTGACAAAGCCTCAAGTATGGTCGAGTCCCCAGCGCCGAGCCTCAGCTGCCCTATCGGGTATCTCGCCATAAACTTCGCCTCCTCTGGCGAAGAGCCCGCAAGAAGCTCCGCCAGCATCTTTATCTTTGCATCCTTGCTGCCGCTTCCGGAAGTGGCCGCAATCTTGTTCATTATGCCGTATACTTCCAGTACTGAGTACTTCTTTGCATTCATTCTCCTGAGCTTGGATTGGCTTATGAGCTCCTGCGCCGCTATGCCCATGTCACCGTATTTTTTATAGGCTTTTTCGACCTCGGCCTTGCTCATGCCAGTAGCTACTGCTATCGCTTCCTCAAGTAACTTCTCAGCAACGCCAAAGTCAAGGCCTTCAAAAGCCGGAGCAAGAACACCCTCAGTCATGTATATTATGCTCTTTATCTCATCTGTGTCCGCATTCTTGAATATATCAGCCATTATGTCTATCATCTTGAGCCTGGATGATACATCTTCAAGCTTCTGGTAATATCCTGCGAGTTCGGAGAAGAGCATGCATCACACCAGTAAGGTAATGCCCGTTCATGTTTTTATCCCTTGCGCAAGTTCTCAGGCTCTCGTATTGTCCACGAGCAACATTTTTATACTTTTTATGGCAACCTATCATGAGGCACATGGAAGCTTTTCACAAGGGAAACTCTCAGAGAGAGTTTCATCAGAGGTTTGCATTGCAGAGCGCAATGGAATACCTCATGACCTATGGCTGGGCGATACTTATAATCGCTGTGGTTCTTGCAGCACTTTTTGAGTTGGGTGTATTCAACCCGATGACTTTTGCGCCCAAAGCACCTCCAGGATCGTGCCAAGTTGTAAGGCCTGAAGGCGTTGGCACAACCAACTTCATATCACTCTCAGGAGAATGCAACGGCGAGCTGCCGCAGTATGTCGCGCAGTTCAATGGTGGTAATAGTTATATCCAGCCTTCGCAGGGTGTCTTAGGCGGCGCATCTTCTTTAACTGTAAGTTTGTGGTTTAATGCTAAAAGTCTTGCAACGGGCGGTGCTCAATATGGATGGATCGACGAAGAGGGCGTATGGGGGTTTAAGTTTGGTCAACCCAGTTCAGTAGCTTTTTGTTTTGCCACCACTGCTGGTGTATGGGCTTGGTGCGCGACGCCTAACACAGCATACACATTTAGTGCGAATCAGTGGTATTTTATAACCTTTACATATGACAATGGGGCTCCCACTGAATTCTATTTTGATGGTATGCAATACCCCGGTCCTACAGTGAGTGGTGTTATGACTACAGGTTTATCTGGGCCTTTACAAATAGGCCCTGCAGTTTCGAGCAGTAATGATGCTTTAAATGGCTACATAGCTAATGTTCAAATTTATAATAGCGCCCTATCTACAAATAATATAAAAGCCCTCTACCAGGAGGGCATCGGCGGCGCGCCCATAAAGATACAGAGCCTTGTTGGCTGGTGGCCTCTCAACGGAAATGCAAACGATTACTCCGGGAACAACAACAACGGCGCGGCTACCGGCGTCATATATACTAACAACTGGTACTCTGGTTACAGTGCACCGTGATAGCATCCAGTTGCAGTGCGATAAGCTTTCAGAAGAAGTGCAGCGCCCACCATCTCATGAACTTCTTGATGCGTATCCTCGTCGGGCTGGTGTTCCTCTTTATGTCCTTGACCATGGATTTGTAGAGCACTTTCTCCTGGGCGTCGAGCTTGCCCTCCTTGACTATCTCCTGCCTCTTGCCATCGACTATCTGAACCTCCGTCTTGCTTATTACGTCTTTCTTAACCATCGAGTACCATTCATCCAGCGAACTGCCTGACATATCCTTGTCCTTTAATATCGCCAGCATGTCGCGCATGTTCAGGTTCCTGCCCTTGTTGAACTTGTGCTCGTGAAGCAGAGGCCTCATTGCAGCCCTGTCGCATATCTTTGCTATATCCGCCGGGGAGAAGCCTGAGGTAGCCCTGGCAAGCCTTCCGAAAGAAAGCCTGTCGTGCGGCTTGTTCTTGGTATAGAGCTCAAAAAGCCCTTTCCTGTCCCTGTAGCCGGGAGGGTTTATGTATATGCTGTCGCCGAACCTTCCGCTCCTCTTCAGCGCCGGATCTATATCCCACGGCTGGTTGGTGGCGCCTATGACGAATATGCCTTCAGGATTGTCCACAATGCCGTTCATTTCAGTGAGGAAAGCGTTGACAGCGGTGCGCATCGCAGAGCCTTCCCCTCCCTGTTCGCCCCCTCCTCTCTTGACTCCGAGCGCATCGAGCTCGTCGAAGAACAATATGCAAGGCGTATTCTCGCGCGCCTGCTGGAAGTGCTGGTGCAGGTTCTTTTCAGTATTGCCGGTGTACATATCAAGTATCTGGTTTATCTGGACCACGATTACATTGGCTCCAGCTTCGCCAGCTATGGCGTTGACTATGTGCGTCTTACCCGTTCCTGGCGGGCCGTAAAGTATCAAGCCCAGGCCCAGCTTCTTGCCATACTTCTTAAACAGGTCGGGCCTCTTCATCGCGAGAACCACATTTTCCATCAGGTACTCCTTTACCTTTGCCATGCCTATGACTTGGTCGAACTTAACGTTCGATTTGTAGAATGCGACCCTCTTGACCTGCCCTTCCTCTATTACCGTCTTGTTTTCTTCCTCCTCTTTTTTCTTCTCCTTTGCCGGTGCAAGTTCCACCTGTGCAGAACCTCCCTTGTCATTGACGTCCATGTGCAGGAGCGAGTCTATGTGCTCAAGCCTGTTCTTTGCCTCGGCATAATTGGGGTCGTTGGAAAGCGACTTCTCGTACCAGAACCTAGCACTGAGCAGGTCATTGCTCTGCTCCGCTATATCCCCGAGAAGAAGCGGAGCGTCTGCACTCTTTGGCTCTATCTCAAGCACTGATTGGAGGTCCTTCTTCGCATAATCTGCCTTTTTCAATATTGCATAGTTCAATGCTCTGTTGAAGTACGCGCTCGAATACTCCTTGTCTATGCCTATTGCCTGCGTGTACTCCTCTATCGCCTCATCGAATTTGCCCTCGTCGAAGAGGCTGTTTCCGCGCAGCCAGTGCTGTTCAGCCTGCGGATCCGCCTTGTGCTTTGCCACTTGGCCTTCATTGTTGCTATCCTGCCCTTCAGAAGCCACTCATATCGCCTTTAAAACCACTACAATCATTATCAGCAATCAATAATATAATACTTATACTACTATTGTGCCCCTTCCATGCCGTCCAGAAATACATTTATATTCTTATCTACTCGTGTTATGTACCTGTTTGACCTCCTCACATTCCTGAATGCCACGCTGCGGAACTTCGATGCGAGAGCCCTCACCTTTGCATTGAGCACGCGCATGTCCTCCGACTTGACGGCGTACTGCCCGTTCAACTGCCTTATCACGAGCTCGCTGTCCGATGTCACGGTAACTTCCGCTTCAGAATGGTTGGCTATGCTATGCACGCACCATTCCAGGGCGTCGATTATCGCCTTGTATTCTGCATAGTTATTCGTTTTGATGCCATTGTACGAAACGGACTCCTTGATTATATTCCTCGAGTCCATGACTATGAATCCGGAGCCGCTCCTGCCCGGATTGCCTCTTGCAGCGCCATCGGTATAGATATGGATATCTTTAGTCTCAGCATTCATGCAAAGTCGCCATTGGTAATAGTTTACAAAGAAATTTATAAATGCATAACCATATACCTAATCGAGAACGCCTGCACATAGGCGCGCTCAAGGGTGCATCAGATGAAGATATACACGCTGCAGGATGGCGAGGAGCTTGTTAAAGCGGCAAGGTCGAGCATCGAGCTGCACCTGAAGAGCCCGCACTTCAACAGGGGCATAATAAAAGACGCTTTAAAGGGGTTCACCGACAAATACGGCGTGTTCGTCACGCTGACTCATTATCCGACCGGCACTCTCAGGGGATGCATAGGCTTCCTTAACGGTGCGTATCCAATATCAGAAGCAGTGGTAGAAGCGGCGATAGCAGCAGCGACAGAGGATCCCAGGTTCGTGCCGGTATCGCACTACGAGCTCGACGAACTGCTCATAGAGGTAAGCATACTGTCTAACGAGATACCACTGGGCAAGACCGCATTGAGCCGAGAGAGGGGCATAAAGATAGGGAGGGACGGGCTGATAATAAGGTACGGGTTCTACAGCGGTCTCCTATTGCCGGAAGTAGCTGCGGAAGAGAAGTTCAACAAGAAGGAGTTCCTCGCGGCGGTGTGCGAAAAGGCAGGCCTGCCTAGCACATATTGGACGCAGCAAAACGTCAAGATGTACAGATTTGAGACGCAGATATTCAAGGAGGAAGAGCCCAACGGCAGAGTCAAGGAGCTGGATTATGGCAGCATGGGCAGCTCCAAGAAATCCGGCAAAGCGCATGAATGAGGGGCATGCGCATATGAAGAAGATCGTGGTCCGATGAAAATAAACGTGGGCGAGGGGATAGACCTTGATGCACAGCTTGTCATGACCGGCAGGGGCTGCGTAATAGGCCAGAGCGGCTCCGGCAAGTCGTTCCTCATGGGTGTCATAGCCGAGGAGCTGTGCAAGATGAGCCTGCCATTCCTTGTGATAGACACAGAAGGTGAGTACCACAACTTGAAGAATGCATTCAAAGCGATATGGGCCTCGAACTCTCATGAAGCCGATATTAGCCTGGACGTGGACTATGCAAAGCTCCTTTCGGAAAGCCTTGGTGGCAACGTGCCGATAATATTCGATGTATCGGATGTCGTGGACCAGGCAAGCTATGTATACAGCGTACTCTCGGCCCTATATGACCTAGAAGACAAGATGCACCTTCCCTACTTGGTTATGATCGAGGAGGCGGACAAGCTCGCGCCCCAGATCACGCACACAAAAAAGAACATGATAGAGGAGATAAGCGTCAGGGGCAGGAAGCGCGGCATAGGTCTGATGATAGCAACGCAGAGGCCCGCAAACATAAGCAAGAACGTGCTCTCCCAATGCTCCTATGGCTTCGTAGGAAGATTGACGATAGACAACGACATATCCGCGATAGACATACTGTTCAGCAACAGGCAGCTGCGGGACAGCATAGTGCACCTTGGCCAGGGCGAGTTCGTGCCTTTCGGCATAGGGATAGACCATGCAGTCAAAGTAAAAAGCAGGATGCTTTCGCACTATGGAAGCACTCCAAAGGTCGTCGCAGGGTCATCATCAGCAGACATAAGCGCCATAATAGGCAGGGTTTCAGCAAACAAAGGCAGTGCGCCTATCAGAGCTAGCGCGCAACAGCAAAGAAAGAGGCATGTTCAGGCAAGCGAAGAATCGGAACCCACTATCAGCATTATAAAGCCCTCGTACTCGGAAGACGATGCAATGGCATATGCCAAGAG
>JAMCYB010000022.1 GCA_023474385.1 Candidatus Martarchaeota archaeon
ATGCCCTATTTGCTTTTTGATTGCAGACATCGGCACATTATGGTTGATTAGCCACGTTATCTTGGAATGCCTGAGCATGTAAAGCCAAATCCTCGGCTTCTCCAGCTTTGCCTCTTTGCAGCCCCGCTTGAATGCCATGCGCAATGCATCTGCTGTAAGCATTTCACCTCGGTAATCGGTCCATAGCCAATCATCGGGCTTTTTATCGACTACGCTATTCAAATATTGACTGAGAAAAGGAATGCTAAAACTCGAGAGCCATGCTTTCCTTCTTCCAGTCTTACCGTCTATATAAATAAAGCCTTCATTTAGATTAACGTCACGAACTTTTATCCGCATCTCGCCAGAGCGCAATGCTAAATCGTACATCGTTGCAATCGCAGACTGGTCCCTCAGATTCCTAAGCTTTTTTATGACCATCAAGACTTCTTGTTCACTCAGCAAATCTGCACCATTAATCTGATTTCGAGGTCTCGTAGATTTTATGAATCCGACTACTGGCGGCAGCATTATATCGTCGCCGTAGAAATGCCGATAGAAAGTCTTTAGTACCGTCCTGACCATGCTTTTGGTCCAAGCAGAATAATCCGAGCCGTTTAGTGCAGCTATGGCCTTGAGCATCTGCTGTTTTGTTATCTTGTTAAAATCAACGTGCTTTGGCAGGACTGCGAGTATTCTTTCCATCGAATACAAATACTTTGCAATTGTTTTAGGATCAGAACCATTGCCAGAATTTCCCCCTGCAGCCTTCAACCATTCAACGAGATCCTCAGTAACAAGCTTTTTGTTGTAATCGGTTATGTTCGGGTTATTCCGAATCCGCTTTATTATGCCCCTTATAGTTCGCTGGGTTATATCTTCTTTTGCCATATTCATATATGAGGGCTAAAGCTATAAAAGCCTATTGGAATTGAACATATACTTGATTGCCGCAGGTCGGATTTGAACCGACGACATTCCGGTTTCTGCTTCTTGATGAAACTTCTTCTTAAGAAGTTTTCACTTCAGCCGGACGCTCTCCCACTGAGCTACTGCGGCATCAAATAGTTTTGTTTTTGCATTAATAAATATATTCCTTTGTCTTTTGCTTCTGGCCCATTGCTGTTATCTGCTTTGCGAACATAAACGATTGCTGGCTGAACGGGGTTGCATTGTAGCCAAATTTGCTCAGGTTAGCAGCAAATCTTTCCGCATTATGCCCATAAGTCAGTATCTGCTTTGGGCTTACCTCATTAATGTAGTCTACGCTCTGGGCAAAATCGGCGTGGTCGCTCAGGTTGAATTGGGCGTCTGTGTCAAAGTGCATGAAGCTTGCAAATCCTGTGACTACAGCAGTATGGAACTTCTTTTTATGAACTGTTTGAAGCCTGTATGCCAGCTCATTTATGTCGCGCTGTTCCGATATGCCCACAAAATCACCGTTTAGTATATCCTCGTAATCGCTGCCGTCGTATGCTGATACGTAGCGAAGCGAAATGCCGTTCTTTCTGTATACACTGCTTATCGTGCTTATCTTTTTTGTTACAACTGGCATTATGCCTATCTCATTCATTACGGCTATGAGCTCCTGCGCCTTGCCCATTGCATATGCCGAAAACAGCACGCAGCCAGTGTTTAATGCACTGGCAACCCAGCTCTGCACGTCTGATATAATGTCATCTTTAATCCCAAAGTTTATGCCCGGGTTGGGGTATGTAGAATCTATGATGAGCACGTCCGCATTTCTCGTTTTTATGCTTTCCGCAGCAGCAGATTCCTGCATCTGGAAATCTCCGCTGTACAAATAGCTCGTGCCCTTGTCTTCATCGTTTACATAAAGCTGCCTTGAGCCGAGTATGTGGCCTGCGGGCATTAGCTCTGCATTTAAGAATCCGCTAGACAAGCTTGCATTTATGCCGAGTGCGCCAAGCAGGTCAATGGTCTGCGCGCTTGCCAATATGCTGTTGGAGCGCTTCGCGGCGCTTATATGGTCTGTATGTGCATGCGATATGAAATCTACAGTGCTTCCGCTCTCTTTCCTATCAAGCGATATCTTATGGTCGCCTACATGGAGCATTGGTTCGCCATTCATGATTGTGTGGCAAGGTATAAATAGATTTCAATGCTGCGTGTATTCTCAAAGTTGTTCAATCTTCCTCAGTAGCAATTCGTATCTTTCCTTCGTTTTTGGATATGAAATGATATATTCTTTGGTGCGCCCCTGCTCATTTTCAAATGTTGCATTGCTGTCAAACTGCTGTTTTGTAAAATCCACGACCCTGCCGTCAGGCAGCTGGTTGTAATAATGGGAACTTACGTGCTCTACGCCTTTCACTTCTGTGCGGAGTATCGTGCCTCCAAAATGGTCGTTCACGACTGTAGCGGTTATGGCACACTGCCCCCATGCCGGATTGTCGCTGCTCCATCTTTCCGGATCTGCGCTTGTTTCGGCAGACCATGCATTTGAAATAGTATCATACAATCTGCTTATGCTCCCTTGCGGTTTCTCCACATGGAATATCTCGTTTGCAACAAGCCTGAAGGCCCTGTCATTGATATAATGCAATTCAAGTTCCTGATCCAAAGGCAGTTTTGCATTCATATTAGATCTAGGCTTTCCCTGCCTTGTTGTTAATGTGGGGAAAATCGTAGTGAGCGGATTTCCCTTGTAAAGGTCCGCAAGCAACGCTTCGTACACTATGTTTCCTTCAGTATCAGCTTTCACTATCTGGATGTAAGGATGCGCAAACTCGAGCAGCATGCCCTGGCACGACAGGCACGGCGGCGTGACTGGCTGGTTAGTTTTAGTGCCTGCATCTGTGAATACGCCTGTAAGCCTCTTGAAATCAGTGCCATTGTAACCATCAAAGTGTGCCCTATAAACCGCCATTCTTTCAGCATGAATGCCTCCTTCCTGGCCATACGTCTCTATGTTAGCTCCTGCATACAGTTTGCCATCATATGTCCTGATCGCATACCCCACGCTAGACCTGAATGTCATTGCTAAATGCTCCTTTGCATATAGTGCAGCTCCTATCTCCTCCTTTATCTGCGAATAATCAGTTTCACTGCGTATCTTGCTCGCCATGAAATTCCCCCCACTTGCTGCTATAGGCATGCTTTAACAAAATATTTATAACCTATCTCTAACTGGCGTTGTCCAACAATTCTCGACAAATGAGTAGCAGACGCTCTGTTTTTCAGCAGGTGCAGTGCACACATGAATGCCCAGTATAACACCAATGCGTCAATGCAATGCTCGTATGTATGTGCTATGGGGTCATGCCCTGCCGTACACGCTCCTATGCATTGGGTTAAGCTTTACCCTCCTTTGCCTGAGTATGCTAGCAAGCGGCTCTCTAATGAGCACGCGCGCCTTTCTGAGCTCATCTACATTGCTAAAGCCGAGCTCCGCCATCCTGCTTCTCAGTCCTTCTTCAAGCGCTTCGATGTAATCATATACGCCTTTGGCTCCGTTGTGCAGCTCGGCCTTGAGCACCGGCTCAGCCATGCTGCAAAGCTGCGCGCCAAGCGCTATGCCTTTAAGTATGTCGGTGCTGCTCCTTATGCCACCACTGGAGATTACCGGTCCATTGAATGCAGAAAGCACTTCGATCGTTGAAAGCGCTGTTGGTATTCCCCAGTCCCAAAACACAAGCCCCTCCTTGCTTTTGCTTCTGTATGTCTCAATGCCTATCCATGTAGTGCCACCAGCTCCCTGCACATCGATAGCATAAATCTTGTTCCTGAACCTCATTGCAACATCTTTTGAAATTCCGTTGCCCACCTCTTTTAGTATTACCGGCTCATCTATGCCTTTTGCGAGTTCGCATATCCTTTCATATGCGCCCCTGAAATCTATGTCGCCCTCTGGCTGCACGCTTTCTTGTCCTGGATTGGTGTGCACCGCTATGGCGTCAGCGCTTATTGCTTCAAGCGCTTTTGATATTCTTTCGTTTTCATATACAACGAGTTTTGATGCGCCTATGTTGCCTATAAGCAGCATGTCATTGCTGCCTGTTGCCTTCTTCACGTCATAGGTATATGCAAGCCTGGGGTTTTCGATCATCGCCCTCTGGCTGCCCACGCCCATCGGTATGTTAAGCCTGCGGGCTGCTTCGCCTATGTTCTTGTTTATCTTGAACAAGGCATCGTGGCCACCTGTCATACCTGATATTGCAATCGGTGCGTCAATGCCTTTAGACAGATACTCAGTATTGAGCGTCACATCGCTGCTTTCCAGCGCGCCGCCTTTGGGCAGTACCTCAACGCATTCAAAAAGAGTGGTCTTGCCAACGTATTGCGTGCGCCTTTTTGCAACGATCTCTATATGCTGCACCTTCCTGTCCATTGTTTGCGCTGCTTCGCTATCCAAGTGATCATCCATTGTATATTGGCGCTTTCCTCAGTTCTGCAATGCTCTTTGAATTGGTAAGGAACATCGCTATCCTGAGCTGCTTTATCATCTCGTATCTCTTGTGCGCCACGCTGCTAGTTATATAGGGCACCGCCTTGTTTTCTGTGCGGATTGCTTTCGCGGCTTCAAGGCCGTCACCAACCTTGCAAGGAGCGTAGCCATTTAGCGTTACGCTTCTACCATCTTTAAATATGCTCGCGCCGCTTTTTGACAAGACGATTGCGCCAGTGCCAAACCTGCGTTCGATAAGCTCCGCTTCGCCTTTGCTCTTTGCCTGCACAAGCAGCGGTGCATCAAGCACCATCCCATTCAAGCGCATGCTCGTGTCTATGCCGTTAAGGGCGATATCAGGCAGCGCGCAGTGCACAAAGTGCATTTTCTTAAGGGCGGCCTTGCCTATCTTGGTCATACGCATATAATCAATAATCTGATTTTTGCATATACATATAAATAGCTTTTTTGCCCAAATCGATAATACAGATGGCTTTTGTTCTGTTTGGTGATGGAAAGTGGTAGAAGATTTGATAATAATAGGTGCAGGTCCTGCAGGATACACTGCCGCAATATACGCTGCAAGGGACAACTTCAAGCCGCTCGTCATAAGCGGTCTTGAGCCTGGCGGGCAGCTTTTGCTTACGACAACAGTTGAGAACTATCCTGGATTCCCTGACGGTGTTGACGGCTCGCAGCTCATGGACCTCTTCAGGAAGCAGTCCGAGAAGTTTGGCACCAGGTTTGTCTTTGACGAAGTAACTGATGTGGACTTCAGCACAAGGCCTTTCAAGGTAAAGACAGGCTCTTCTGAATACGAGGCAGATAGCATAATAATCGCTACCGGCGCCAAGGCGCGCTGGCTTGGCATAGAGTCTGAGAAAAAATTCATAGGCAAGGGCATAAGCAGCTGCGCCACGTGCGACGCGGCGTTCTTCAAAGGCAAGAGTGTGATAGTTGTAGGAGGCGGCGACACCGCGATGGAAGATTCTATATACTTGACAAAATTCGCCAGCAACGTAACCATAGTGCACAGGCGGGACCAGTTCAGGGCTAGCAAGATAATGCAGGACAGGGTGTTCGCGAATCCTGGCATAAAGGTGATATGGGACAGCGTTGTTGAGGAGATACTCGGCGACAAAAAGGTCACCGGCGTAAAGATAAGGAACACCAAGACCAATGCAATAACGGAAATGCCTGTTGATGGCGTGTTCGTTGCAATAGGCTACGATCCCGTGACAAAGTTCCTTGGGGGCAAGCTTGATTCTGATGAATTGGGCTATCTCAAAACAACAGACGAGGTAAAGACAAAGATACCTGGCGTCTTTGTTGCTGGAGATGTTGCTGACCACGTATACAGGCAGGCGATAACCGCAGCCGGAAGTGGCGCCAAGGCAGCGCTTGAAGTGCGCGCATACCTGCAGAGCCTGCACGAAAGCAGGGGTGCAAAGCAGGCATGAAAATTGAGAGCAAAACTGTTTTTATTGCAGGCATTGCGGCCATAGTGTTTGGCATACTGCTTACAGTATACGGCTATGCAAACTATTATGCTGCTCTATGCTACTGCCCTGCAAATGGTGCATGCAGGTGCATCAATGCATTTGCAAAGTTCTGCCTGGAGACAGGCAATGTACTGTCATTTGCAGTAGGAGCATGGTGGCTCGTCCTTGCGATATTTGGTTCACAAATCAAAACGAAGTTCACGCTGCGCGCTGCCGCCGTTAAGCATAATAAATAGGCTCAAGCCAAGGTTTTCTGGCCCTTCCTTTGTACAAGGCCGAAGACGCGCACGCCTATTTTTCTTATGCGCTTGTCCTTTTCCACGCCTTCAAGCATCTTCTTCGCGCTTTCATATATGAGCTCCTTTGAGCCCTCATTGTTCGAGAAGCTCCTGTTCTTGATGTGTTCTGTAAAGTCGTTATAGCGCACCTTTAGCGAAACGCCCCTGAACCAGTATCCTTGCTTATTGAGCTCATCCCATACCTCGTCTGCAAGCGTATGCAGCATCTTGTCCAGCGCTTCTGCGCTTGCAGGCCTGAAGCTTATGGTGCGCTCCCTGCTTATGGAGAGCGCCGCGCCCTGCTCAATCACCTTGCTCGGATCCTTGCCCTTCGCGGTAAGGTATATCTCAATGCCAAAAGATCCCAGCTTGGTCATGAGCAGCGTTGGGTCGAGCTTTGCTATCTCGCCTATTGTGTGCACTCCCATGCCGTTGAGAATGCTACCTGTCTTCTTGCCTATGCCTGGCAGCTTGCCTATGTTTTTGCCGCTTATGAATTCGAGCACCTGGCTGTCCTCAATTACAAGCAGCCCGTCCGGCTTGGCTGCATCGCACGCCATCTTTGCATAGGTCTTTGTTGAGCTTATCCCTATGGTGCATTTGAGGCCGAAGCGCTCCATTATGCTTCCTTTGACCTTTTTAGCCAATTCCAGCGCTTCGCCATAGCCCATCCCATCAAGGTCCAATGCCGCTTCGTCAATGCTCATCACTTCCATTCTGAAGCCGTAGCTCCTGAGCATGGCCATTATCTGCAATGATTCGCGCTCATAATACCCTTCATCTGATTCAAGGTAATTGACGTCTGGCTTTAGCTTGAATGCATCAGATAGCGGCATGCCGCTGTGAATGCCGAATGCCCTGGCTTCATAATTGCATGTCTGCACAACGCCCCTTGTCTTGTCGTTTGCGCCTGCATTTCCCACAATCAACGGCTTGCCCTTGAATTCGGGGTGGCGCAGCTCCTCGCACGCAGCATAGAAGTAATCCATGTCAACAAGCATTACTGGCATACCAATAACTAATGCAAAATAATAATAAAAACTCCATTGCATAATAGATGTAGGTGCATCTATGGCATCGCGCAGCTACATGTTCGCAGGAAGCTTCTACCCAAAGGGCAAGCGCGAGCTGGAAAGCTTCGTAAGCGATTCAATCAGGAAAGCGGATGTCGGCAATGACATCGCTGCAGCTTCTGTTGCATACCAGGTGCCCCATGCGGGATACGAATATTCGGGAAGCACTGCAGCATATGCATATAAAGCGCTCTCGCTTAGCAACCGCCTTGACGAAATTAACACGATAGTATTGATAGGTCCAAACCACACAGGGTACGGCCTTCCTATTGCTGTATCTGGCATGGACTGGGAAACGCCGCTTGGCATAGCGAAGAATGACATGGAGCTCTCAAACGCATTGGCCGGGAATGAAGGCATAGACCTAGATGACATGGCGCATATGAACGAGCACTCCTTAGAGGTGCAGCTTCCGTTCCTGCAGCATGTTTTCGAGGGCAAAAGCCCCAAGCGCTACGTTTTCATATGCATGGGCGACCAGAGCATTGATGCAAGTAAACTTATCAACGACGCGCTGCAAAGCTCGCTTAAGAAGGTCAAGTGCAACATCACAGTGATAGCAAGCTCCGACCTGAACCATTACGAGCCTGCCGACATAGCGATGAAAAAGGACAGCGAGCTCATCAAGGCAATGGAAGCCATGGACCTGATTAGGTTTAATAAACTTATAGATGAATTAAATATAACAGCCTGCGGCTTCGGACCCATAACAGTGGCGATGATGCATGCGAAAAGCGCAGGCGCAAAAAGGGGGGTAGTTCTGAAGTACAGCAACTCCGGTTCAGCTACGGGCGATTATTCTAGCGTGGTTGAGTACTCTGCAACTGCTTTCATACGATAAATGGGATTGCAATGGCTGTGCTAGGCATAGGGGATTCTCATGATTCAGGCTGCGCCATAATAGGCAAAGGTGCAGCTATAAGTGCTGTCAACGAGGAGCGCTTCACCAAGAACAAGAACGAGGTGGGCTTTCCCTACCACTCAATAAGGTATGCGACCCATGGAAGGGTAGATGGCATAGATGCGGTAGCACTTGCGTGGATAGGCGGCAACGCCCTGATATCTAGGCTGATTCCATCATGGGACAGGAAGCGCAGGAAGCTGTGGCGCAGGGAGCTCCCAAAGCCGTCAAGGCCAAGCCTTCATCTTGCCAACTTCATATACAAGCTGGTCCAAAACCAGAATCCAAAGGCGCTATGGCGCGCTGCTGGCAACAGTGTCAGTGCAAGCGTAACGAGCAGGCGCCTCGCTGCAATAAATCCAGAGCTAGCAGGCAAGAAGGTATATGTAGTGGAGCACCACCTTGCACATGCGGCTGCAGCCTACTTCGGCTCGGGCTTCAAGGAAGCGCTTGTCATAACCCTTGACGGCGCTGGAGACGGCCTGAGCGGCACCGTCTCAATAGGCGAGAGAGGAAACATGAACCGCCTCGCCGAATTCAAGGCGAGCACAAGCCTCGGCATATTCTACGGCGCGGCAACCGTTGCGTGCGACATGCGATATAGCGAGGATGAAGGCAAGCTCATGAGCCTTGCCGCATACTCATACCCAGCAGAGATAAAGGGCCTTGACTACTTCATAAGATACAACGAGAGGACAAGGCAGCTTGAGAGCAGGCACGGCACCAGAGACGAGTTGCTGCTTGCCGAATACATGAAGGATCACGTGCTCTCCAACCATGACAGGGAGTCGTTCGCCTACGCTGTTCAAAGGCATGTTGAGGAGCAGGTCTTGAAGATAGTAAGGCAGTGGGTGGCCGAAACAGGCATACACAATGTCGCTGTTGGCGGCGGCTTCTTCTCAAATGTTATAACGAACATGCGCATAGAGCATATGCCTGAGGTAAAGAACCTTTTCATATTCCCGCACATGGGCGACGGCGGCCTCTCGTATGGATCCGCATCATACATAGACTTCATGCTTAACGGCAAGTTTGGCGGAAAGCAGGTTGAGCATGCATATCTTGGGCCAGAGTACAGCGACGAGGAGATAGGCTCTTATGTGAGACGCATAAGCAGAAGCAGGCTTAGCGTTGAAAGGCTCCAGGATCCTGTTGGCCATGCTGCCGATTTGCTCCTTCAAAACAAGATAATATTGTGGTTCCAGGGCAGGATGGAATACGGTCCCAGGGCTCTCGGCAACAGGAGCGTTCTTGCACTGCCAGACGATCCAGAGGCGAGGAACAAGATAAACATCATAATAAAGAAGCGCCCATACTATCAGCCTTTTGCAAGCACCGTGCTTGAAGAGGACGCCAAGAAGATATTCGAAGACTATGTCGCGCCAAACAGGTTCATGACAAGCGCCAATACCGTGAAGCAGGAGCACAGGCAGTACATGGTGGCTGCTTCCCACGTAGATCACACCACAAGGCCCCAGGTTCTCGGCACGGAGAACAGGCAATACAGGCAGCTCATTGAAAAAGTAAGGAAGCAAACCGGCGTAGGCGCAATACTTAACACGAGCTTCAACAAGCATGGCAAGCCTATTGTCATGAGCCCGGAAGACGCCATATGGACATTGGAGAACACTGGCGCTGACACGCTCATAATGGGAAACTATCTCATTGAAAAAAAGAAGCAGCAATAAATTGTTTGCCCTGCATATCAATCTGCCCGCATGGTGGTATATTGAAACTAGGAATAGGAAGCATATTCAAAAGAGAAAAGCCTGCGAACACCGAAATAACCACTGTAAACCTTAAGTGGCACGGCGAAACGCATCACGCGCCAGGCATGAAGACAAGCAACCGCATATTCGACATGGTGATACCTTTCCACAACAGGCAGGAAGGCACCGACATGCTGCAGCACATACTCAAGAGCACCGTGCTTGAAGACATGACAGTGCAAAGCGTAAGCGTTGAGGCTCCTTTCAAGCTTGTCAACGTTGAGCCGAAGCTGCCGGCAACTATAAAATATGGGGATAAGATAGAATTCAAGCTGGCCATAGAGGCGCCGCCTTACAGCTTCAAGGGCCCGCTCGAGGTATCATTTACTGAGAACGAGCCTGATAAGGTGCGCGTAGAGATAAATAGAATAGTGCTTGTGCGCAATTCGAAAAAGGTCCCGATACCAAGCACCGAAATGGCAATGAACATAAGGAAGAGCCAGGCCTTCAGGGTGAACGTGCAGCTCTACAAGATCCTCTCTCTTGGCGACAAGGTAAGCAGCATAAGCGTCAACGTTCCGTTCAAGTTTGTCAGCAGCATACCCGAGCCGCCCTTCACAATAGACAACAGGAATTCTTTTGTAGCCACTATATTCATACAGGCTCCGGAAATCGGCTACGGCGGTCCTCTTGAGATAGAGCTCAAGTAGCTAGCGCGCTATTTCTTGAGCGCAAGGCTCGCCAGCATTGCTTCTATCTGTATGCGCTCGTTTGCGCCTTCTACAATCCTGAAGTTGCATTCTGCTATCTCCTTTACCACTTCCAGCTTCTGCCTTTCTTCAATGTTGAGGTTCTGCACCTCGCGGTAGCTCTGCGTGAGTATGTCTTCGGCGCTCATGCCCAGCTTAAGCATAAGGTTGTCTAGCTCCTCCCTTGCGTGAAGAAAATCACCTCCCATCGCGTATTTAAGCATGGATATGATCTCCTTTGGCCTTGCCCGAGCGGCAACATCATAAATACTGCTCTCCGTTATCTTCTTGCTCTGCATTGCGGCGCTTTGCAATATGTTAGTGAGCTTCCTAAGGTCGCCGTCGCTCACATAAATAAGCGCCTCAACAACCTTGTCGTCGAGATCAAGATCCTCGCCCTTTTCAATCCTCTTTATGTACTCCTTCATCTCGCTCTCGCTCAACGGCTTGAACCTGAATACAACGCACCTGCTCTGTATGGGCTCTATGATCTTGCTCGCATAATTGGCGCTAAGCACAAAGCGCGTCTCTGCAGCATATTTCTCCATTGTTCTCCTGAGCGCGTGCTGCGCGTCAGCGGTCAGCGCGTCTGCTTCGTCAAGGAATATTATCTTTGTGGGTATGTCTCCGATCGCAATAGTCTTTGCGAACTCCTTCACGGAGCCGCGTATAACGTCTATGCCGCGCTCGTCGCTCGCGTTCATCTCCTTGAACGAGCTCGACATGTTGCCGTTGTAAAGGTCTCTTGCCATCGCTATCGCGCATGCGGTCTTCCCGACGCCTGGCCCCCCTGCAAATATCATATTAGGGAAGTTCTTGCGCTCCACGAACGACTTCAGCCTTTCCACTATTATCTTCTGGCCTATGACCTCGCTGAGCGACTTCGGCCTGTATTTTTCAGTCCACGGCAGATCTATATTCATAAAACCACAAGAAGGCATTACAACTTTTCTGTGAAAATATTTATATGCTTGCGTGCCAATCAACATAGTGCGCATTGCGTGTCATCTTAAGCAAAGCAGTGCCTGATAGAGTGCGTCAAGCAGGAAAAAGATAAAAGCATATTATACTGTTGTGGAATGGTCGCATGTCAAATTGCAAGCGTGGAAAATCGATAGGGTTCAGCCTAGGCAATATGGATCAATCAATAGACCCGTTCGACGACTTCTACATGTATGCATGCGGCTGCTGGCTCAAGACCCACAAGCTGCCTAAGGACAAGTCATCGCTGGATTCGTTTTACGAACTTTACGACAAAAACCTTGCAAAGCTCAAAGCCATTGTTGAATCTTGTGCAAAGACAAGGAGCCGCGATGTGACAAGAAGCATTGTAGGAACTTTCTATGCTTCATATATGGACACAAAGTTGCTAGAAAAGCTGAAGTTTGCCCCAATAAGGCCCATCATGGAAATCGTAGACTCGGTGCAAAGCAGCGGCGAGCTCAGCGCTGTAATGGCAAAGCTTTACAGGCTCGGCGTTTCCACATTTTTTGATATATTTTCGGAAAGCGATAAAAGGAAAAGTGATGTTTACGCGCTCTACATATGGCAGGCAGGCATAAACCTTCCGGAGAAAAGCTATTACTTTGAGAAGAGGTTTGCAAGCCTTAGGCGTAATTATGCAAATCATATCGCCGCAATGTTCTCCCTTTATGGCATGGGTTTAAGCGAAGCTCGGAGCATGGCAAATGCAGTTGTGCGCATAGAGACACGGCTTGCTAGGGCCAGCAGAGGCAGCGCAGAGGAGCGAGACGAGCTGAAGAGTTACAACAAGCTGAGTGCAAGCAAGCTTGCAAAACGATACAAAGGCGTTGGCATAACCCGCTTCATCAATGGGCTTGGCATAAAAAGCCTTGATTATGCAGTTGTTGGCCAGCCTGAATACCTCGATGCAATAGGCTCTGTTGTTTCGGAAGCAGGGCTTGACAGCATCAAGGCATACCTAAAGTGGTGCATCATCAATGAGTATGCGCCATTGCTGCACAAGGCAGCTCAAGATGAGCATTTCAGGTTTTACGGCAAAACGCTTTCGGGGCAGCTTAAAAACAAGCAAAGATGGGAGCGCGGCGTAAACCATATAATTCGCATGCTGGGGGAAGCTCTGGGCAGCATCTACGTCAAGGAGTACTTTGCGGAAAGCGCTAAGAAGGAGGCTGAAGCCCTAGTCAAAGACATAAAAGAGGCATTCAGGAAAAGATTAATCAATAACGCGTGGATGAGCCCAAGCACAAAGAAAGCAGCAATCGAAAAGCTCGATGCCATGAATGCTAAAGTTGGCTATCCGAAGCGCTTCAGGGACTATTCAAGCCTGCATCTTGACAGGCATGATCTTGTAGGCAACGTGATAAAAGCCTACCAGTTCGAGCTTGACAGGCAGATTAGGCGCATAGGCAAGAATGTTGACAAGGAAGAATGGTATATGCCTGTAAGCGAGGTAGACGCTTACAATGATACATCGCGCAACGAGATAGTGGTGCCTGCTGGCATACTGCAACCTCCGTTTTTCGATGCCAATGCAGATCTTGCCGTGAATTTTGGCAGCATAGGCGGCGTTCTTGGGCACGAGATGACCCATGGCTTTGACGACCAAGGGCGGCTTTTCGACAAGCATGGCAACATGAAGAACCAATGGTCGAAAGGCGACACGAGGCGCTTTGCCATCAGGGCCGGCAAGATTGCCAAGCTCTATAGCTCGATATCTGTGCTTCCGGGCATAAAGATAAACGGCAAGCTTACCATGGGCGAAAATATTGCAGATTTGGGAGGCATAAGCATAGCATACGATGCGCTCAAGGTTCACGGCTCTATGGGCAAAAAAGTTGAAGGTTTTACAGAAGAGCAGCGCTTCTTCATAGCGTGGTCGCAGATATGGAAGGACATAACCGCAAAAGAAAGCCGTGAATTGCTGGCATATGCTGATCCACACTCGCCAGCGCCGGTGCGCGCCCTTGTGCCTGTAGTAAGCCATCCACATTTTGTCAAAGCCTTCAAGCAGCTTAGCAAGCTTGAGGAGCCAAAACAGCAATATGAGAATGCGAACCTTTGGTAAGCGAAGCAAAAGATATAAAGCAGTTGCAGCATAAATCTACAAATGCCAAAAGGGGGAGCTACGCTAACCTGGCAGACTGCAAGCCTTGGGCGCTTGCTATAGGAGTTCAAATCTCCTGCTCCCCATTTTATGCTTGGGGGGTTATATATAACGACCACACTTTGCACCCCCTATTTTATCATCGTAGCCTAAATCTGTCGTTGATAAATTCCGTATCTTTTAAAGGCAGGATTATAACATAGTTTTAACATAGATACGGGCTAAGAAGGAGAGGGACTGCACGACTCTTACACAACTTTATTCAACCTGAGTAATGTTTTCCTTTTGAACCTGATATGTTTGCCCTCTCTCACTTTCATCTTTAGATAACGCAAGTTTCTTTTAGAAATACCTGCCTGTTTTGCTTGTTTTATTGTCATGTTATTAATAACACCAGTTATCTTTTGCTCAGTTTTGTTATCATAGATAACGTAATCATTATCGGAAACACCGATAACTTCGCTTTCTTCAATGTTATTCAATTCTTTGCCTATGTGTTCTATCTCTCCGATATCAATTTGTTTCCTTCTTAGCTCTCCTATATCTCCATCGTACTTGTTATCATTATGGTCCATGTAGCTAAAGAGGAATTCTGACTAAGGGGGGTTTTACGATGGAAAACGGCCAAAAATCAGGTCAAAAGAAGGCATTTTACTCCCTACGATGAGGTTTTTGCCTTTACTTTACTACTAGACCTGTTTTTGGTCTAAAACTAGCGTTCCATGTTTATGATAATATATGTATCAAATACCTAATTGCTTATCCAATGGAGGATTTGAGAAATAGGCTCTTACTTTAAAGCCACTTGCACTGAGTTCTATCATTTCGAAGTTTTTGCGCTCAAGCAGCTTGAATTCTGGTTTAGTTAAGTATGCTGCTTTGAATGCCTCATAATTAGGAACTGTGAAATCTGCATCACCTCTTTCTGGTCTAGTCTGGTCTGGTATGCGGATTTTGAGCAATTTTAGTTTTCCTGATATTGTATCAATCGGTTTGATTTGAAAAAGCGGGCCAGTTGGCGTGTTATCCACTACTTTACCAATTTTGCTAGCCACTTCAATTAGTTCATTATATTCACTTTGGCTATGAGAGAATATTGCAGAATAGTTGACTAACGCAGTTTGCTCCTGCGTATACTTATCTTTCAATTCTTTTGCTTGTCTTACGATCTCTTTTATTAAGGCCCCTAATTCGACGGCTTCCATCATTGAGTTTGTGCAATCAGCTATAAAAACATATAGTATTTGGCTATTGTTGACCGGAAAGTCTGTTTTTGTAAGGTAGTCTATCTTCTAGCCTTAGTAATCTGAGTTTTATTCGTTTATTGATTTGTTTTTGTTTAGACCTTACCGCTTGTATCGCTACCTTTGACCTATCAAATCCATAAACGTCAGAACCATTTTTGCAAGGCCAGAAAAATATAAATATATAATAACGTCCAGTAGTAGCTGGTGCCTCATATAAATTAAGATGTGGTAACGATCAAATGGTTGATATGGTATGGGTATTACGATTGCAAGGACTCAGGAAATATCCGTGTTGCTGAATCGGCACACGTTGCAAAGGCTTAACGAACGCTTGTTTCATGACAATAAGTTTGAGGAATTCAGCGTAAAGCTGAACGGCATCGGCAAAGGCGTACTCACAAAAAAGGAAGATGAAACAGACACCTACTACCTCACGCTCTACAGCTTGCCGCCCAATTTCATCTTTATCATTAGAAAATCCGGCTATGGAGCGAACAAAGAACGTAATAATACCTACATTGCCTCTACCGTAGAATGGGTTTTCAGGCCGGTTAGCAGTGGCAGGGAGGTAAACGCGCACTTCATGTCTGAGGGATCAGCGGAATGACGGGCCAGCGCTCATCTTTTCTTCTTTCTTACCAGGAAGTCCCCGATTACCATAGTCTTCGCTCCCGTATTCGCTAGCGTCCATAGGGCGTCCTTCGGGCTCATCACTATGGGCTTGCCGTGCTTGTTCAGGCTGGTGTTGAGTACGGCTCCAATTCCCGTCTTCTTCCTCACTTTCTTTATGACGCTTTCGTAGAGCTTGTTCTCGTCTACGAGTATCTGCGGCCTGGTTGTCTTGTCTATGTGCGAAGCCGCTATCAGGTCCTTGAACTTCTCGCCCCTGACAGAGTTTGCGCTCGTCATGAACTTGTTGGAATAGACGTAGTCGCTCAGAATCTTTTCCGCATCTTCCTCGAGTATCGTGCTCGCGAACGGCTGATAGTATGGCCTCTTCTTTATTATTATGTTTATTATGTTTCTGTTCTCTTCCACGCTTGGCAGGGCCAGCACGCTCCTGTTTCCGAGTGCCCTCGGGCCGTACTCCATCCTGCCCTGGAACCACATGACTATCTCGTTGTCGTCGGCTACGAGGTCCGCTGTGTAGCTCGCCGGATCGCTTATGCTTTCATAGCTTATCTCTCCCGCTTTGGCAGCGGTCTTGAGCTCCTTTTCTATCTCTTCGTCGCTGTACGCAGGTCCAAGGTACATATCGTTCACCTGCTTTGTGTTGAACTTACCGTTCAGCATGAAATCTATGTATGCTGCTGCGCCGTACGAAAGTCCGCCATCCCCCATGTTGGGGAATATGAACGTGTTCTTTACCTCAGGCATGTGCTCCAGGAGCATGTTGACCTTTACGTTAGAGAAGAATCCTCCGGCCAGAGCTATGTTGTGTATTTTAGTGTCATCTATCCACTGCTTCACCAGCGCGACGACCTGCTCCTCTACGTGCTTCTGAATAGCGTAGGCAAATGATTCCCTGTCGTACTTCGCAAGTACGTGGTCCTTCAGGTATTCGGCCAGCAGCAGCTCGTTCCTGGTGCCCATCTTAGAGATCAGCTGCCTGGATCTGGTGTTATAGTAGCAATACTTTTCAAGCCCCGGTATCGAAGCCGGATAAGAATATGCTGCCAGGCTCATCAGCTTCCCCTCATCCTCTCCGTACCTCATGTCGCACGCCACGGTTGCGGCTCCGTAAAGTATGCCCAGGCTTGAGCTCGCCTTGAACGATGTCAGGCGCCTAAGCTCCCCGTTTTCACCTATGGACACACTGCCCGACAGCCCGTCACCGGCGCCGTCCAGAGTTATGACGAGCGCTTCCTTGAAGCCCGAAGCGTAGTACGCTGAAGCCGCGTGGGCGAGGTGATGCTCTACCACATATACCTTTTTCTCCGAGAGCTTGCTGCTTATTGTTGAGAGCCTGCTTTTTGTAACAGGAATGCTTATCGCGTTGCCCACGTACTTCCAGAGTGACTTGGGGTTCTGGTTCTGTATGAGCTTGTACGCCAGGTTTGAAAGGTGCATGCTGAACCTTGACGGCTTGGGCACCTCCCTTCTCCACAGCTTCCTCCTGCTTACGTCCCACGGTGGGTAGATCCTGGATATAAGCGCGTTGCCGCCTATCCAGCCCAGCGCGATAGCCTGAATTTCATCCTTAGCATCGTGCTCTATGTACCTTATTGAGTGATAAGGGAATCCAACGTCGTTCTTCAAGCCGGTGAAACGCTCCTCGTTTACAGCGAAGCTGACCTCGCCTTTCGACACTAGCGATGCGCCAGAATTTGCAGAATCGTTTATACCAAGAACACTCATTGTTTGCACCTCACACAAACGCCAGAGAGGCGTACGCGACAACGCTTGAATAGTCTCCCGTTGTGTCTCCCGAATTCGAGTATTTCAGAAGTATCCCTTCGCGCGCACCCTTGCTGCCCGCGTAGAGCATGGCTGTTGTTATAGGCCCGTATCCGCAGGCGCTGTCATTTAGTTCGTCAATTAACTTATTAAATCTTTTACTGTCAAGCTTGGCGAGTGCCTCGATAATCTTCATGTCCTTGCTCGCAGCTATTTTTGAGCTCTCGTAGTGGTTGAGGTCTGAACTCGCTATCACTGCTATTTTCCTGCCCGTGGCGCTCTCTGCCTTCAGGATCGCCTTGAAGAGCGCGTTGCTCGCTTCTTCTCCCTGGTCGCCCATGCAGACAAACGCAAATTTCACGTGCGGGGCAACGCTCTGGATGAAGGGCAACTGCACTTCTACTGAATGCTCGAATTTGTGAGCCGATTCGTCTATCTGTATCAGCCCAGAACTCTCGGCCAAAGCGCTGGAAAAATCCCTATCGTTCCTCGCTATCTGGAACGGGGTTTTCCAGTCATTCAGCGATACCGATATAGCTGTGCCGTAACCGGTATGGTTTGGGCCTATCACAACAACAGTCTCCAGATCCTTCAGATTGCTCCTAAATGAGAGTGCTTTGTACGTGAACGCGGCGGTATTGCCTGAGTATATGTATCCAGCGTGCGGCGCTACGTACGAGTAGGCGTTTTTGATTGAGTTCTCGTCAATATCGGCTTTTTCGATCGAGTTTTCCACGAACGCGCGCAGCTCCTTCTTGCTCTCGGGGTAAAAGCTTCCTGCAACTGCTTCGCTCCTCATCCTACCATTTAAGATATTTTTAACCTCTAATTCTTAATTTTTAGCTCCTAATTCTTAAATATGAGTCTTCGGGTGTTTTGTGACTGGCATCGTGTGGTTTGAATGCCAATAATTCATTTGGATATGGATTACTTTTTCGGAGCGTGCGAGGAGCTCAGGCACCCAGAGTTCAAGAGCAGGCCCCTTGTAGTTGGCACGTCCCCCGAGAAAGACAAAAATAGGGGCGTGGTGCAGACATGCAACTACGAAGCGAGGGCGTTCGGCATAAGGAGCGGGATGCCGACAGCACAGGCCTTCAAGCTGCACGCTGACCTTGTATACCTCCAGGAGGACTACGACTACTATGACGGCATGTCCAGGAAGGTGCACGATCTGCTTAGGGGGTACAACTTTCCTATAGAGCAGATGAGTATAGACGAATTCGCGATAGATCTGGGAAGCATGGGCTACGAGGAGGCAGAGCGGCTATCTGGAGAGATCAAGGGTAGGATAAGGAAGGAGCTGGGACTGCCGTGCACTATAGGGATAAGCTGCGGTAAGGTGTTCGCAAAGATGGTGTGCGATGACGCGAAGCCTGATGGCCTGAAAACAGTTAGGGAGGATGAGGTAAGGGAGTTCCTCGGTGAGAAGGGTGTTGGCAAGCTGCCAGGAATAGGGAAGAAGACAGAGGAGCGGCTGCACGAGATTGGGATAGAAAAGATAGGAGATATCGCGAAAGCGAACGTTATAGAATTGATGGATAGGTTTGGTATATTCGGCAAAGAGATGTACGAGCTGGCGAATGGGATAGACGAGAGCAAGGTTATAGAGAAGTACGACGTTCTTTCTATAGGGAGGGAGGCAACGCTCGACGAACCCACCAGGGATGCGGTCAAGATAAACTCAAAACTCTCGGAGCTTGCGCACACTGTTAAGGAAGAAGTTGACAAGAAAGGTTTCACGTTCAAGACCATAGGAGTAAAGGTAAGGTTCCAGGATTTCACCGAAAGGGTAAAGAGCAGAAGCCTTCAAAACTACTCAAACTCTGAAGAGCTGATGTACAGGATGGCGGTTGACATGATAGCCGCACTGATAGGCAGCAAAGAGGAATACGTCAGGAAAGTAGGTGTAAGGGTATCTTCGTTTTCAGGAGGCAAGGGCCAAAAAAGACTTTTCTGATCAGCCGCCAAGACTCTGAAGGTACGTCCTGGCTTCGAGAGCGGCTTTTGCCCCGCTTCCGGCTGCGGTGATGGCCTGCCTGTATACGTGATCCGCGACGTCCCCCGCCACGAATATTCCAGGCAGTTCGGTCTTGACCTCGTCCTTAGTGATTATGTAGCCTTTGGCATCAAGCGGCAGCTTGCCGTTAAGGAAATCCGTATTTGGCTTGTATCCAACCGCAACAAATACTCCGTCTATCTGCATCTCGGTCGTCCCGTTTGTGACAATGTTCTTTATCTTTACACCGGATACCCTCTTATCTCCCATTATCTCCTCTACGGTAGAGTTCCAGATTACCTTTATCTTTGGGTTTGACAGCGCCTTGTCCTGCATTATCTTGCTCGCCCTGAACGCATCGCGCCTGTGTACTATCGTCACGCTATTCGCGAACCTTGTCAGGAATACAGAATCCTCCATCGCCGTGTCTCCTCCACCGACTACTATCACGTTCTTGCCTTTGAAAAACGGTGCATCACAGGTTGCGCAGCTGCTCACGCCCCTTCCTATGAATTTTGACTCTGACTCTATACCGAGCCATTTAGCAGAAGCGCCTGTTGCTATGATTATAGACCTGCCCTCGTATTCCTGTGATCCGACCTTTACTTTGTAAGGGCTTGACGAGAAGTCTATCTCGGTTACGTCGGCCTGCTCGAACCTTGTTCCGAATTTTTCGGCCTGTCGCTTCAGTTTGTCCATCAGCTCCGGGCCCTGAACTCCATCCGTAAATCCCGGGAAGTTATCGACCGTGGTGGTAAGCAGCAGCTGACCGCCTGCGTTGACGCCAGATATCACTAAGGGATTGAATCCGTCTCGGGCCGCGTACAGAGCCGCAGTAAGGCCCGCCGGGCCTCCACCAAGTATTATAATATTCTCCACCATTTCAACCTACCTTTTACCAGACAAATAGGACGCATATTAAAGTGTAGAATAAGATATTTATATACTATTTCAGAAACTCATGTATTGAGGCGACCGGATGTACACGCTGCAGGATTTCAGAATATCGCTCGACAGGAAGGAGGCGGGGTCTGATATCGACTTCATATCGCACGCACACTCGGACCACGTCGCGGCTGCAAAAAGCACAAAAAACGCCATTATGAGCGACGCGACCGCAGACCTGATAAAGGCGGCGTACGGAATAGGAATAGATGGCAAGCAGCTAAATATCACGAAGGGGCTAAAACTGTTAAACGCGGGCCACATACTAGGCTCAAAGCAGCTTGTTGTAGAGGACGGCGGTGATGATGGAAGGGTAGTATACAGCGGGGACTTTCAGGTGAGCGAGAGCAGGGCTGCAGAAAGGATAGAAATCGAAAACGCAGATACGCTGGTCCTGGATTCAACATATCCGCAGAATGGAATTAAATTTGATGATAGGGATATTGTAGAAAGGAAGATACTGGATTGGACAAAGGAGAAATTGGAGGAGGGGATAGTCATATTCAAAGCGTATTCTATCGGTAAAGCCCAGGAGCTGATAAAGATATTCAATGAGGAAGGCATATGTCCGGTAGTAAGCAAGAAGGTCTCGCACGTGAATAGGGTGTACAAAAAATACGGTGTTGACCTGCAATATGTCTCCGCGTTTGAAGATGCAGACCATGAACCCGCAATAAAGGGAACGTTTGTAGGCATAACGGAAAAGAGCATTGACAAACTAAAACCCAAATTGGGACTGGTACACGATAAAAAAGTCTTCACCGCAGTAGCTACGGGATTTGCCAGTATATACAAGTTTAACTCCGATGCGCAGTTTGATCTAAGCGACCACGCCGATTTCAGACAGAGGCTTGAATACATAGAGGGCGTATCGCCAAAGCGTATCTTCACATACGGAAAGGACGCAAGGGAACTCGCAAACAATCTCTCCAGAGCAGGATACCAAGCAAACGTTTACGAAGCAAAATCAGTTTTATGCAAGAGGTTGGTTGAGGAAACAATAGAACGGTCTAAAACCCCTAAGATACACGCGTCGAATAGGACCGCAGGAACTTTTGAGTAAATTCAAAAACCTCTTCCTCCGCTCAGGATCGGATAGTATGTTTGATTTAACCTATTTATGTAACCCGATGGGATGTTGAGTTATTTTGGCGTACGTACGTTTGCTGATTGACGAAGTAGATACAAAACCCTTAAGTATTACCAAATATAAAGCGACTATGATTTTAGAGGTAATGAGGAATCGATATCTTTGTTGGAATTTTGGCACATGTTGCTGCAGCGTATATTATACTTTTATATTTAACTGATGAAATACCACCGTGTTAGAATGGACCATGATGATCTACCTATATCTAAAGAGGAGGATGTCCCTCGTAAGCCTAAAGGGCCGGCTACGTTCAAGGAGTTCATAGAAGAGCACAGGGATATAGTAAGCACAAAAATACACGAATATGTGCCGGAAAAAGAGCACAATGCATACAGGATAATGCGTGACTACATAGATAGGCAGGGGAGTTATAGGCGCCCTGGCCTGGTCATGCTTACCGGGAAGCTTTTTGGTGCTGATGTAGAAGATTTAGTTTTGCCGGCCGCTGCACAACAACTATCCGAAGACTGGATACTCATGCAGGACGATACCGAGGACGATTCCGATTTAAGGCGCGGGAAACCCGCAGCGCAGAAATTATATGGCTGGGTTCACACGATGAATGCGACCAATATAGGCCATATGGCGATGTGGCGCATGCTAAAAGGCTACATAGGGCAGGTCGGGTTTGAAAAGGGCAACAGGATGTATGAGAAGTTCTATGAGATGCTCACGTACACTGTTGAAGGCCAGCATATAGAGAACGACTTCATCCATTACACAAAGGACATTAAGAACGCAACAGAGGACCTTTACTACAGAATATGCGATAGCAAGACGAGTTTCTATACGGTCTATGGTCCGATGCAGATAGGAGCCATAGCCGCTGGTCAGAGCGATAATGTGCTTGAAGCGCTCAAGGAGATAGGACAACCTGCGGGAGTAGCATTCCAGATAGCGGATGATATACTAGACATGACGGCTGATGAAAAAGTCTTCGGGAAGAAGAACTTTGGCGACCTTTACGAAGGCAAAATAACACTTATGATATTGCACGCTTACAAGAATGCCACTCCTGAAGAGAAAGCGAAAATCGAGGCGATATACGCAAAGAAGCGCTCCGAGAAGACAGAGGAGGAGATAGTGTTTCTTAGGGATGTTATAGCTAAATACAAGGGTATAGAATACGCACAGGAAGTCGCCGAAGCGTATGGCCAGAAGGCGCGCGCAGCTCTTGAGAAGAATCGCAGCCTATTGCCTATGAACGGTCTTACGCCCATAATAGTATCCGCTCTGCAGGAACTCTACATAAGGAAGAAGTGATCATGCTGCTGTGTACAACGATATACTCAGCGATTACGATCTGGGATTAATCCTTTTGAACATACTGCCGTTCGATAAGAGCAAAAACGGAGCAACGTTTGAATCCTTCTTATACAATACCTATTAATAATGGGCCCGCGGAGATTTGAACTCCGGACCTCTCGATTATCAGTCGAGCGCTCCAACCAGGCTAAGCTACGGGCCCGCAAGAAGACTATTCCAGTTTAACCTCTATAATCCTTCCGTTTGGCGTTTCCTCTCTGAAAACCTGGGTCTCAAACCGGTACAGGTTCACGTTCTGCTGCTTCCAGTAGTCCCTTGGGAGGCCAGCCTTGACGCACGTTTCCTCGAGGAAGCGCTTCTTATCCCACTTTTCCTCAACCGCCACTATTGGGAGAAGCAGTCCGCTGTATAGGCCGTACTCGATTATCAAACCGTCCCTCCCGACTTTTATGGCAGCGAGCCTCGCTCTCTCTCCCTTGCTTAGAAGCACGGGCTCTGACAGAACACTGACCTCGAAAGTCAGCTCGTTGAGCTCGTGGTGCGATACGGGCACGAACCTTGGGTCTTCTGTAGCTGCAGCTATCGCCGCATCTACTACAGTATTGCCTATGGCGCCTACCGCGCGTGGGAAACCTATACATCCTCGCAGGGTCTTTGTAGGATAGTATTCTATAGTGACGAACAGCCCGTACTTGTGCTTCAGGTCTCTGGTGTGCTGCTCCACCATGCTCCTGTTGAAGTGTGGGTTTCTTATGAACAGCTCGACAGCGCTTCTCGCTGCGGCTACAAGCTTGTTGCCGTCCTCGAGCGAAAGCACCTTCATAATCTCACCAGGCATCCGTAGCCTTACAGGTATGAGAATTTGATATGAAATAAATAAATAGGTATGTAACTATAATTCCATGCAAGCCAGGATGGCAGAGCAGCTATGCGGCCGCCTGCAGAGCGGCATAGAGGGGTTCGACTCCTTTTGGCGAAAATCCCCTTCCTGGCTTACAAATGCTTATACGTCGACTACCACGTCTATCGCGTATTTCCCGCCCTTGTGGGTTGCGCTAAGGTTGAACCTGGATACGCCCTTGACGTAAAACTTAGCGTACTCTGATTTTTCGTCCTTTCCGATGAGTTCTGCCCTTAGGGACAGCTTCCCTCCTTTTTTCTTTGCAAGCTTCGGCCTCGCGTCGAAGAAAAGCTGGCCTCTCGCATCTCCTATAGATACGGCCGCCTGCAGCGCCTTCCATATCAGCTCTTCGAGGCTGTCCGCCGATACCTTTATCACGGCCGTACGCTTCGCTCCTTTAGACCGGGATAATCTTTTTGTATATGCAATCGTATCAAATAGCGCTAGGAACGAGTTCCTTATCGCGGTCTCCGCACTGGAGCCGTAAGACCTGAACTCTATGTCCGCGGTATGGTTTAGGTATCTGAATTTCCTCATGCTAGCACAGATGCATGCTCATTGCATCGTTTAGTATCAACCGAAGAAGGGTTATTAATGTTAATGATTTAAGTATCTACGTCCGATGAGGAGAAGAGTAACTACTGAAAAGTGATGAAGCCCATTTCGACCGAGGGCAAACTTAAGCGATCAGAGGGTAAAAATGAGGGAAAAGACGCTAGGTGTGATAGTAGTCCTAATTGCGTTTTTCTTAGGCAGCTACAACGTACTGGCGAGGACCAGCTTTGTGATACAGGATACTGACCCTACGACCTACGTCGTAGTAGTACTGCTGATGGTGTTCGCAATGCTGCTCTTCTCTGTAAAGGAAGAGCTCAGGCTCGCCAGGGGCAAGATGAATTTAGTTTACGGCTTCCTGATACTTGTTGCTTACGTGTTGGCAATTTCGTACCTTAGATCAGCGCTATCTTTCCTCTACTATACCTACAGGATCGATGCTCTTCTGCTGCCGCTCCTGCTCTCCGGTATAATCATAACGGTGTTCGGAATCGACGGCATAAAGAAGCTGTGGAAGCAGGTAGTATATGCACTTTTTGCTTCGCCTCTGCTTCTCATGCCGGTGATAAGTGCAAACACGAAATTCGTAAATTCCGTAGCGTACATAACGTACTGGCTGATGAACCTGCTCAGGGAGCCGGTGACAAGAACCGGGATAATAATAACCGCACCCTCTTCGTATAGTATATCCATAGCGTCTACGTGCGCGGATCTTGGGGCTTTCATAGCGATACTGATGTTCCTTATACCGGTAGCCTATTTCTACAATGGAAAGCTGCGCCACAAGGTGTACTGGCTGGCTTCCGGAGTGGCGCTCTTCTTCGTATTCAACATAGCGCGAATGCTTACGATATCAAGCGTGTGGGTTTACTACGGAATAGGCGAAGCCGTATCAATATTCCATCTATTCGCCGGCCAGATACTTTTCTACATCGCCATAATCGTTATGCTGGTTATAGCAGGGAGGATGAAGCTGCACCTGCCAGGAGGTAGCCGGCAGAAAGTATCCGGAAAGCACAGGATGGCCAAGTCTTACACAGGAAAGACCGCCGCTTACGCAATCGGATTTGCTATCGCTATTGGCGCACTAGGATTTATTTTCACGATTCCGTACCAGAACGCATCGTACTACCCGCTCGAGTCGTTCAGCTATACCTTCACTGGCAACACGACATCCCTCTACAGGGCAGTTATAACTCCGTTGGAGGGCGCCGAGATGAACGTCAGCGTTCTTGGATCCAACAATCGCACAGTAATAATGGCGATGAGCAACTCGACCTTTGCCAGGTCTAATCCGTTGTACGCCGAAGCAACTATCGAGAATGGCTATTACTATGGCATGATCTCAAACTATTCGCGCGCCGTATCAGGATCTTCCATGCTACTTGATAGCGGTGAAACCATAAACAGCGCGCTTGTATTATCTAACGGCCTAAACATGTTTTACGTCAATTACTTCATACTACCTTCATACAATTTCGGAGAGGGCCACGTTATAAACTACGAACTGTTCTACTATACAAATTCGTCTGTATACACGACCCAGTACTACGTACCTTCGTGCATTGCTAGGAGCGGCCCAATAAATGGGATTGAGTCTATGCTCTACAACATTATGAAGTTTCAGCCGTACAGCGATAAGATGCTGTGCGCCAGCCTGAAGGTAGGAAAATAGGTGCTGAGGTGAGATTTGAATTCAGCGCGGGCTTGCTTATCCACAAACGCGGACCCGAAGGGCCGCTATTCTTGTTTTTGAGGAGGGAGGATGGTTTCCTTGATATACCCAAGGGCCACATAGAAAAAGGGGAGAACGCGAGGGAAGCCGCGATCAGGGAGACATTGGAAGAAGCAGGGATAAGAGAAGAGAACACAGATCCTTTTTACAGATACGACTACCGGATCTGGTTCTTATATAGGGGCGAAAAAATCAAAAAGAAGATTTCTGTTTTCCTCGCAGAAACCGATGATGACGTGAAGGTAAAGATATCGTACGAGCACGAAGGATACGTATGGCTTGGCTACAAAGATGCTGAAAGGGCGAAGCTCTTCAAGGACGAGAGGCTGCTGCTCAAAGACGTTCACACTTACATGGACAAAAAAGAGGAAATGGAAAAGCTCAACGTCGATTACAAAGCGATGCCCAGCCGTCACAGGTCTTGGCGTCTAAGCGGCAGATTTGTAAAGGGCGAAGGCCCGGTAAACGCCAAGGTTGTAGTGGTGGGGCAGGCACCGGGCGCCTTCGAGGATGCTGAGGGAAGACCGTTTGTAGGGAGGAGCGGCGTTCTTCTGAATCACCTGCTAGAGCTCGCCGGGCTCAGGAGGGATAAGGTTTACATAACGAGCGTTGTGCAGTTCTTCCCTCCCAAGAACAGACTGCCAAGCGCGTCAGAGGTAAACGCTTGCAGGAGCTACCTGATCAGGCAGATAGGGATAATAAAACCGAGGTTGGTGATAACTCTGGGCAACCTTTCGGCGTCCGTGCTGCTTGATGGGGGGAGAGTAATGAAATCCCACGGCAGCGTAGTAAGAAAAGACGGGATTATGTATTTCATAACGCTGCATCCGGCGGCCGCGGTAAGGATAAAGCGCAACATGCCGATTATAGAAGACGACTTTAGGAAGCTGAAGGTATTGGTAAGGGAGCTGCACGTTGCCTAGGCTTTTTTACCGTTCCCTTCCCTTTTCTCCATGGGGAAAAGTATTACCTCTTTTATCGAAGTTTTGTTTGTAAGCAGCATGATGAACCTGTCTATCCCGAGGCCCAGTCCCCCGGTAGGCGGCATGCCGTACTCCATGGCTTCCACGAACGCCATGTCAGTAGGTTCGGCCTCTTTATCGCCCATCCTGCTCTTCTTGGCCTCTTCCTCGAAATTGCGTCTCTGTATTATCGGGTTGTTGAGCTCCGAATAGGCGTTGGTGAGCTCCATAGCGCCGCAGTACATCTCAAATCTTTCTACAACCCGGGGATCGCCCCTCTTGGGTCTTGTGAGCGGTGATGTCTCTTTTGGAAAGTCCACAACGAAAGTCGGCTGCACGAGTTCGGGCTGGACCAGCATGCTGAACAGCCTGTCGTATGCGTGCGCCCTGTGCCTCTTGCCTTTCTCGAATCTGGCGCCAGATTTCTCAGCTACAGAAAATAGCTCCTCGTCGCTCATGGAGAGCACGTCCTTCCCGACCTTCTTGTTTATGCTCTCTATGTAGCCGATCCTGCTGAAGGGTTTCTTGAACTTTATCGTTTTGTCTCCGTAAATAAGCTCGTCTTTTCCGTACAGCTCCTTCACCACGTAGAGCATGAGGTCCTCAGACAGCTTCATCATATCCTCATAATCCGCGTACGCCTGATACCATTCTATCATTGTGAATTCGGGGCTGTGCTCGCTGTCCAGGTCCTCGTTCCTGAAGTCCTTGCATATCTCGTAGACCTTGTCGAACCCACCTATTATCAACCTCTTTAGATACAGCTCGTCGGCTATTCTTAGGTAGTCTTCCTCCCCAAGCGTGTTGACGTACGTCTTGAACGGTTCGGCGTCGCCTCCGCCGTAGAGCGGCTGTATTACCGGGGTCTCGAACTCTATAAACCCTTTTCCGTCGAGGAATTTTCTGATAAGCGCTATGGTCCTGCTCCTTGTCACGAACACCCTTCTCGCCTCCTCGTTAAGCATAAGGTCAAGGTACCTTTTCCTGTACCTGAGCTCTGTATCCTTTAGCCCGTACCATTCCGTGGGCATAGGCCTCAGCGCCTTAGCGAGCAGGCTAAACTTCTTTACGTTGACGCTTATCTCTCCGGGCTTTGTCTTGAATACGACGCCCTTTATTCCGATTATGTCCCCCTTGTTTAGAGACTTTATCGAATCAAAGTCTTCACCGAGGTTCGCGTAGTCGAAGTAGCCCTGTATCTTGCCGCTCGAATCCAGTATGTCTGCAAACACCAGCTTCCCTGATTTCCTTATAGACATCACCCGGCCCGCGATGGACACCTCCTTGCCTTCGTAGGACTGGTAGCCGGACCTTACGTCGGCTGCTTTTGCGTCAACATCGTAAGAATAAGGAAGGGATGATATGAAGCCCGATAGCTCGTCTTCGTTCTCTACAGCCATGTAATCATTCTGTTACAAAACGCAACCGCCGCAGAACGGCATTTAGTATTCCTAAACAAGTTATTTATTTGTTTCCCGTAAAAAAGAGGGCACCTCCCTGGCAATTTTTAGAGGGCACCTGCCCTGACGGGCAGGCCCGCTCTATTGTGGAGGTGATACAATTAGTGTGTTAGTCGCCTTGCCAGCATCATATTTGTAATACACTTTCTTGCCAAGCTGATACCTCTCCAGTATCCCCATCTTGAACAGCTTGTTGAGCCGCGCCGAAGCGGCATTCTTGCCCCTATAGTTGAGCTTCTTTCTTATGTCTTCGGCGCAGGCCATGCTGTGAGGTGAAAGCTGCACGGTCTGTACTATTCGCGTGTCAGCTTCGGAGAGGAGAGTTTCTTTAGCGATCTTTGCGGGTTCTGTCTCGGAATTTGACTCTGTTTCTGGAAGCGGCGTGTTGAGCACCGTTTCTATCTTGTTTATGCCTTCGGCGATGCCCCTCAGCAAGAGAGTTGTCTTCTTGTTCTCATCTATCATGTATTTTAGCAAGGCGAAAAGGTTGGAGTTGGTGTCGTTGCTCTTCTCGTTCTGATACACAAGATCCTTGGATTTGCTGGACACTTCCGATATCTCCTTCAGGCTTTTCCTTATCCTTAGGAGCTCGTTTTCGATCGTGTTCTTGGATCTCATTCACTCCCCAACGAAAGCATCATGACACATCCATTCATGTATCATGACTGAATCACGATAGAATTGTGAGAGAATAGATATTTAAACCTTGCTTTGTTCGCATAAAATGCTAGGATTAGCGGAATTATAGTGAAAGTGGCGCTCCATCGAGGGTAAATACGTTAGCACAACAAAGATTATATAGTTTACTGCTTTTAGATAGAGTTACCCGCTAGGAACAAACACCATTAACGATTATATGCAACAAGTGTACATACCAAGGGAAAGGATAGAGAAGCTCAGAGAACGCAAGAAGCTCATCGAAAGGCTCGAGAAGGAGTGCTCTTGCAGCATCAGCTTCGGGGATGGCAACTATCTCGACGTAGCGGGGGACGCCTTCGGCGAATACACGGCGAGGAACGTCCTGTTCGCTTTCGGCAGGGGTTTCGACGAGCGCGTAGCGCTCAAGCTGCTCAACGACAAGTATTATCTGAGTACCATAGACTTGATGCAAATATTCAAGAACAAGAACAGGATGCGCGAGATAAAGGCCAGGATAATAGGTATAGGAGGCAAGACAAAAAGGTACATAGAGACCGTAAGCTCATCCGATCTTAGCATCTACGGAGGGACGGTCTGCATAATAGGAGATATGAAAGCGATACACGAGGCCGAAGCCGCGGTGAAGACGCTCATAAACGGTGGTTCGCACAGGAAGGCGTACGAGAGGATGGAGGCACAGCACAGAGGCGACAAATCTTTATAGGCTATCTCACAATCATGATAGTAAGTAATTGAACCTGTAGGAAGGCCAGGTTTTGTTGAACCCTATATGGCGACTGATTAGAATGGAACCCCTAGCAGCTGACGAGATATTCAAGGAATTCAGGGAGCACTCGATAGCCGAATTTTTCAAGAAGAACAGGCAGATGCTCGGGTACTCCAGCCCGGTAAGGGCGCTCGTTACCGTTGTGCACGAATACGTTACAAACTCGGAAGACGCGTGCGAAGAGGCTGGCATACTGCCAGACCTCGAAGTCAGGATAGACAGGATCTCCGACAACAGGTACAGAGTAAAAGTGACGGACAACGGACCCGGGATACCCAAGGCTTTCCTTGGCAAATCTCTGGCTGTTATACTCGCCGGCACCAAGTTCCACAGGTATATGCAGCAGAGGGGACAGCAGGGAATAGGAGCCGCGGGATGCACCCTATTCTCACAGCTGACCACGGGCAAACCCGTAAGAGTCGTCTCGTATACGGGGAAGGGAAAGGCTTATTCGTGCGAAGTGTCGATAGAGGCGACGAACAACAAGCCGATCGTAAAGGATATTGCGGAATACGATCCCGCTGGAGCAGTGAGGGGCACAAGCGTTGAGGGGGAGTTCGCCGAGGTGAAGTATGAAAACAGCGACCACGGAGTGTACGAGTACCTCAAGAGGACCGCACTCTCGAATCCCCACACCCAGATAAAGCTCATAGATCCGGACGGAAAGGAAACGGTGTTCATGAGGTCTGTAGAGAGCCTTCCGCAGAGGCCGAGACCAACCAAACCACACCCTCTCGGTCTTTCGATAAACGACCTTCTCGACTTCGCGCACGCGAGCAGCAGCAGGAAGATATCGAGCTTCCTTGTAGACACGTTTGCCAGGACGTCGCAGGGGAAGGTCGATGAACTCAAAGGGATTGCAAAAAACGTCGACTTCGGAAAGGAACCGAAGACGCTAACGTGGGGTGAGGCAGAAGAGCTCATAAACGCCATAAAATCGACGAAATGGATAGCGCCGGACGCTTCGTACATAATAGCTATAGGGAAGGAGCAGGTCGAGAAGGCGATGAAGAATATCCTCGCCCCGGACTTCATACACGTAGTAGAGAGAAAGCCGCAGGTTTTCAGGGGAGGAGTGCCCTTCATAGTAGAAGCGGCCGTAGCTTTCGGGGGCGGAGCTGGAAAGAAGACCGATGAAGGTTATGAAGGCAACATACTGCGTTTCGCCAACAAGGTTCCGCTTCTTTTTGACAGCGGAAACTGCGCCATAACACAGGCTGTGAAATCGATAGACTGGAAGAGGTACGACATAGACATGGAGAAGCAGCCCGTCAGCGTATTTGTGAACGTATCTTCAATCTACATACCGTACTCGGGAGTCGGCAAGGAGTCCATCTCCCAGGAGGACGAAATAGTAGAAGAGATAAAGCTGGCTGTTATGGAGGCCGCGAGGGGCGTGCAGAGATACGTAAGCGGCAAGATGCACGCCAACATCGAGAGCAGCAAGTACAACACCATCATGAGGTACGCGAAACAGCTGGCAAGAGACTTAGGAGACCTTACGGGCATCGACCAGAAGAAGCTCGAGGCGGAGCTCGAGAAGCTGGTAGCCAAGCACTACCCCGAGGCGAAGGAGGCAAAGCGTAGAGAGGAAGAGGAAACTGCGGAGAGCAAAGGAGACGACAGCGAAGGCGTGGACGATGCTGCCGAATGAGGGCGGCGGCCCGGCATAATCGGATTATGTTATCTGCTCCCCGGGGTTATCTGCGTCGATCAGTTTTATGAACCCTGAAGACAGGTACATCTTCAGCTCCTCCGCTTCACGGCTCGTAGAAGAATAGATCTTTGACCTGAACTCGTCCAGCTTGTCGGAGTTAAGGAAAGCCACGAACATACTGACGTCTGGATACAGCGTTATCTTGCGGAACTTGCTGGAATCCGAATATATCACTATATACACCCTGTCACCGCGTATCGTTGCGACCATGTCCGCCAGGTTGCTCGCGTCGAGGTCCGAGAAGATGAACGTGTTTGAGACAAAGAATGTCCTTAGTTTTTTGAATGTGGCGAGGTAATCCGGATCGTGGCCGCTCTGCTCTACCCAGTAGGCCGGCATGTAAAGCCCGTCGCGCTCTATCAAAAGCTTGTTGGCCTGAAGCTTGCTGAGTATCATGTCTATGTTGTTGTACGTAAGGTTGACCGGTACGTTGCCAAACCTTATGTAGTTTGCTATAGCGCTCTTTATCTCCTTCTTTGACAGCGGCATGAACTTCCAGTGGTAGTACATGTTGAGCTTGTCAAAAGCGCCGAGCAGCTCCTTGGACTGCAACTTTATCTGCGTCTTGGCCTGAGGAGGCAGCATCGGCACGTCTATATAGAATTCGTCCCTGTTCGGCGCCCTTACGAGCACCAGCATCAGGAAGACTATTATCGCAACTACCGCAAGCTCTACGTACTGCTTATTTATCTTGAGCACCTGCGGCGGGTTGTAAAGGGAATACGTGAAGTTCTCGGAGAACATACCTATGGAGAAGTTCACGCTGCCGAACATCTGCGGCGAACCTCTGGGCAGCGTGTACACTATCGTGCCGTTCGACACGACTCCGCTCTCTGGATAGAGCTTGTTCGCGTTTATCGTGTAGTTTATGCCTGATATCGGCACCCCACTGTCTGATATGGAGAAGGTGAAGGTGCCGGAAGAAAAGTTCTTCACTACCGGGCTTATAGTTAGGGGCGGAACGTAGACGAGGGCATCGCCGTACCTTTTGTTCGACAGCCCCTGGAGCGATGCTACGTAGCTCCCGGGCCCGAGCGGTATACTCATGTACTTTATGAATGTAAAGTTCCCAGAAGCCGATAGGGGCGGCAGCGGTATCGAGAGCACGCTCTCGCCGTATAGATTGTATATCGTGAGGTGCGGCTCTATCGATACAGGAGAAGATGAATTCGTGAATATCTGCATCTGCACGTTGATGTTGGAATTGGGTGTTATGACTCCAGGGAGGGATAGCGTTCCGTTTATCGCAAAGCTTGGTTCAAAGTTAGAGTAGTAGAAGAAGGAGTTAGACGTGTCTGAGAAGCTCGAGTTGGTATACACCGCTAGCCTTCCGTAGCTGCTGTCCAACTGCGAGAGCATAGAACCGCCGTAGCTTATCATCGGGGTTTCAAGCAGCAGCCCGCTGCTGCCGGTCGAGAACGCGTAGTAACTCGTTGGTACGGGTATTCTCTCATAACCGCTCGAGTAGTATGGAAGCCAGAAGAGCGACGCAATAGCCCTGGATACGTCAGACGCTGAATCCGATGCGCTGCTCCACGAATTCAGATAGTTGGAAAACGCCACTATGGAGCCGCTGCCAACGTTCTCGTACGTGGAATTGTAATACGGATGGCCGTTTAAGAATGAGAAAGTGGGGGCAGAAAAATAAAATGTGCTGTTCGGTATCGTGCCCGGCTGTATTTTGCCGGAGTACTGCGATGTCTTCAGGAACGTTGGTAGGGAATAGACGGGGGTAATCACGCTCCCCTGCAGCAGCACGTTCGAGAAGTTCCTGCCTATGTATACTATGCTGGTGCCCTTCGATAGCAGATAGTCTATGACCGTCATGTTTGTGTTTTCATACGGCTGCAAGAAGACGCCAGGCAGCAGGCCGTTAGGGACCACGAGCACAGAATCGTTCTGTATCCCGGTCACGTTCTGCAGCGATACGCCGACGAGCGAGCTCTGGTTCGCGATTACGCCGTAGTGGTACAGGCCGGTAGCAAGGTCGGAAGTGAACAGGGCGATGTTACCGCATCCTATGCATTCGTTTGTGGTGTTCAGTATGTATACGTTGGAAGGTATGGGCGTCTTGTAAAGGGCCGCGTACACGTAAAGCGATGAGACGTTCCGCGATGAGTAGTCCAGCAGCAGGTACGGCACAACGGTGCTGAGGTTGCCATAGAAAAGCAGGTCCTGCGAGGACACATCCGTACCGAGCGATGGAGGCCCGGTTTTTACTGCGACGGGTATTGTCGGATGTATGCTTGAAAGCTCGATCCTAAGATATACGATCATCGCGACGACGAATAGTACCAGGATGACCAGGATTGCTATCATAGTCGTTTTGGTTTTTTTCTGCATCGCAACTACCGCCCGAACTCTCTAAACCTTGGACTGATCCTGCTTTATCTTGAACATCTTCATAAAAAGCTTGGTCATAAAGTTCTGCTTCTCTCCCAGAGGGTTAACGACGTTGTAGACCCTTATGTAGCGGAGCTTCTTGTTGATCCTTACTAAATATTTCATAATATCATTCGGCTATCCTCTAAGCCCTATGTATCCGAGCGAAACCATCTTGTTGAGTATCTGCTCCACGCGCGGCGGTATCAGCTTGTAGGTTTCCGCAAACTCGTTGACATCTATCGTGTTGTTGTGCGACTCTATCCACTCCTGCACCATGACCATCAGGGACTCGTCAGAGTAGGTCTCCAGTGATTTGAGCCTGTCCTTCAGCGCTGCGTTCTCCTGGCTCAGTTGCGAAGCCTGCACCGTAAGGTTTTTGTTCGACGAGGTCAGCTCTATGTTCAGCCTCTTGAGCTCGCGGTACTCGTTGAAGAGCGAATCGTAGTTGTTGAACAGCGTGCTGTAGCTCTGCGACATAGAATTAAGCACGTCGTCTATTGTTGAGTCGGAGTACTGGAAGAACTCCGCGAGGTTCGGCGTGTACAGATCGGATATCAGCGAGAGGACGCTGAACACGTTCTTTATTACGGTCAGCCTTCTTAGCTTCTCGCTCGCGTCCATCGGGATGGTATATTCTATTTCCATCCTGTCCTTGAAGAGCTTTATTACGAAGAACAGGAAGGGGCGCTTCTGTATGTCCCTGCTCTCGACCCTTATGAGCGACAGAGAATCCGTATCGCGCTTTGCCGAGAACATCTGCAACGATGAGAGCCTGCTCGCTATCGCGTCGAAGCTGCCGAGCAGGGTGCCGCCTATGCTTATCGTGCTTACCTTGGGCTCTACTACACCGGTCTCTTCAGCCAAAACAACCACTGAATAATCCTGCTATCCGACAGGCGTTCAAAGAACAATCTTTTCGTCCGTGGGGGCAGAACATAGATATAGAGGAATAAGGTTATAAAAAGATTGTTATGCCATCGATGCCTCGTTTTATGCCTGGCGTTGTCAGCGCTTTCCGATTACTTTCGCCGCGGTCTTTTGTTCACCGCTACCTGCAGCCGTCCTGTTCGGGACCACGAGCCCAGGCACGTAGTTTACCAGCGAGAGCAGGTACAGGAAGAGCACGATTATGACACCGTAGAGAAGCGCCGACAGCTTGTCGTGCGACAGGACTATGAACGCTCCTGCGAAGAGGAAGCCCAGGACGAGATAGACGACCTGCCGCCTGATCATCCTCTCCCTCGCCTTCTTGTACTTTGGGTAGCACTCCCTGCACACCACGAGCACGTACCCCTTCTCGTTTCTCGTTACGTACCTCTTTATGAGCCTGATTCCGTTTATCACGAAGTCCTCCTTTACGGGCAGCCCGTCCTTTGCCTCTCCGCAGATTATGCATCGCTTGCCGTTGCCCTTCGCATTTTCATTGTTCAACCAAACACCACATCTGCCTCGTACACTCTTCCTATCTCAGACGTTATCCTCTTCTCGTCGACCATACCCATGACCCCGTTTATCATTACGTCATCCATGCCGAGGCGCCTGAGTACGTTGACTATGTCATCCCTCTCCAGGCCAGCCTTTTCAAGGAGCGACACGAACGAGACAACGTTTATGTGCCTGTGCGATTTCTCCATCGCGGCTATGAGGCCTTCGATGCTCTTCTCGCTGACCTTGAGCGCAAGAAGGACGCGCCTTATCTCGATTCTGGATATAGTGAAGGTATTCGCGCTAGCCATTCTGCGCACCCATTATCCTGGTTATCAGCTGGTCGGGTATGCCGAGGTTCTTTAGGAATGATATTATGTCGCCTACCCTGGCGCCGTGGGACCTGAGCGAGTTTATGAAATCGTTCATCTTGAAATTCCTGTCCTGCTGGTCGAAAGTAGTGAAGATCGAGGTTATATCCTCGTTTGACAGGTTGCAGTCTATCAGTACGTTCTTCAGCTCATCCTTCTCGAACTGGTACTCGCGCTGTATGATTCCTGAAGATATCTCGCTCTGCGTTAGCATGTCCGCGAGGTCGATAGTATACACGTACAGCGGCTCCTCGCCCTTCACCTTCTCGAGCAGGAACGTCTCGGGGAACCTCAGCGCGGTCTGGAACGCCATTACGACCGCTACCTGCCCCACTCCGAACTTCCCTATCTCGGACCTTATGAAGTCTGAGAAGTTCAGCGACCCCTGAAGGTAGTTCATGAACTTTTCGAACTTTATCCTCAGCATGAAGTTCGTGCCTACGTTCGAGAATATCGCCTCGTTTATGTCGGTGGGGTTCTGCGATGCGACTATCAGGCCGAACCTGTACTTCCTTCCCTCCCTTACTATCGTAACGGCGTCGCTCTTCTCGTCGCTCGCGACCTTCCACGCCTCGTCCAGCACCACGAACGTCTTGAGGCCCTTTGACTCGCTCCACACCTCTGCCCTCATAAGCTCCTTTAGAGTCTGGAGTATGAACAGCGCCGCCAGCGCCCTGAACGTGTCGTCGGACAGCGCGGACAGGTCTATGTCAACGAGCCCCGACTCCACGAGCTTCGAGAGCTCGAGCGTGCTCTTCCTTGCGAAGTAGTCCTCGCCCTCCCTGGCGAACTGCCTCAGCCTGTATATCGCGTTCTCGAGCTCGGCGGGATACTCGTACGTGCCTTCCTGCAGCTTCTCCGAGAGCAGCGAGATCGCGTCCTTCAGCGTCGGGGCGTCCTTTCCCTCAGGCGCCCTCTCGGACAGCGTGAATCCCGCGTTGACGTAGGCCTGCTCTATCGCCTCCTCGGTCAGCCTCTTCTGCTCCGGATACGTGCCGATGTCGGTCAGTATGTCGAGTGAGTTTATTATCTGTTTCACCCTGTCCAGCGGCTTCATCCCTGAAAGGTCCATTATGTTTATGTACGAACCCTTGCCCAGCGAGACGACGGTCCCACCGCTCTGGTTGACCCAGGCCTTGTACTCCCCGGCCCAGTCTATTATGACCGCGTTTGTTCCCCATATGTAGTTGGCCCTCAGTATGAAGGTCTTCACGAAGTAGCTCTTTCCGGCTCCGGTTATACCGACAACTGCTATGTGGGGGTTGGTGATGTTCAGGAACGACCACGTGAACGGAACGCGGAATATTTTGGTGTTGCCTATGAATATCGACTTGAACGGATCGTTGAGCAGAACGCTCGCCGGAGGCTCGGGTGGTCTGGATATGAACGCCCTCTTCGCTATTTCGTTGCTCATTATATGCTGGAATCTTAGTATCGTCATGCAATCATCCCTGCTGGCTAAACTGCGCCGCCACGTCTTCAAATGTTGTGGGAAGCATGAAGCTGTACATGAAGAGCGAGTAAAGCTCCCTTCCCTCTATCCTCGTCAGGTCTACGTCCAGCGCGCTCAGCGCGACCTGGAGCTGCTTGACCTGAGCGTCGAGCGCGTCCAGCGACGCCTTCTCGCTTATCCCAACCGCTGTAGTCTCTACGTACATGAGCGTGGCCACCGGCTTTTCGCCCTGCGAGATCCTGTCTATCTTCGCCTGTATCATGTTGATGTTGCGCTGTATATTTGTTATAGTGACGTCGTTCGTACCCTGGCTCTGCAGCGCACGTGAAAGCTGGAACTCCTGGTACCCCCTCTTGCCCTCGAGCTCGTCCCTGACCTTCTGCACGTCCATGCCCGAAGAGACCACGTGGTACTTGAACGGAAAGTGGATGTTTGCGATCGCGCGCTCCCACTTCTCCGGAGCCTGGCGCAGCTGGTCTTCTACAGACTCCTCGACCCGTTCTTCCTTGAATGTATAGGCGAAGAGGTTCGCCGATATGTAGCCCGTAGAGTAGAATATGCCGTTGACGTTCTTGACTACCGCGTTCTGCTTCTTGACTATATAGTAGTTGGCCACAGGCTGGAAAGACACGCCGAGCAGCGTCGTGAAAAGCGGAAATACCACGAAATCCGCGAACGTGAAGAGCAGAAGGAATCCGAGAGTCAGCAGCGATAGTAATATAACCGCAGACGAAGCGAGGCCCTTGCCGAAGCTGCCCGCTCCTTCTATCGCGATAAGCGTTATCAGCGCGGTGAATGCAAGGTACATTATCGTCTCTTCGTCCATTTACTCTCCCGTTTGCTCCCCTGCTCCCTTGGTGAGGCTCTCACTCACCGTAGAGTAGGGTATTAGAAATTCGGGCTCTATAAACTTCAGCAGGTCGTTGCCCGTTATTATGCTGGGCGTGACCCCGAGCACGGCGCCTATGCCGGACATGAGCTCAGTGGCCTTCTGCTGCGCTATCGATACCGCCTCGTACTCCTTGGTACCCGAAGCGGAAACTCCGGCGTAAGTGAGCAGCTCAAGGGACTGTATGGAGGTTATGCTGTCGAGTATGTTTCTCCACATAGAGAGCTCTCCCCTCAGCCTTTCCACCATCTTCGGATCTGTACCGTCCTGCGACGCCTTGACCTCATCGTTCTCCAGCTCGTTGATCTTCTCCCTGAGCTGCATTATGTAAACGTCCTTGTCCATCGTGTAGAGCTGAGTGGTGAACCTGGCTGGATCCTTGCTGAGGCTGACCAGCCTGCTTACCTGCGTCGCGAAATCGATCTTCTCGTCATCGCTCATTTCGGTAGCTGACCTGTAGAGCGGAATGCTGATGTATATCGTAGCGATGAAGTCTTCGCCGCTCTTGCGAAGTATGGAATCCTGGGCCGTTGAGAGCCAGTAGGCGTTCTCGTCGCTCAGGACAACTCTCTTTGATCTCTGCCTCATCATTGGTATTAGGAAGGGAGTGTAGTACCTGGTCATTATGGCCAGAATGTCCATGAACAGGGCTAGCAGCAGCAGCACGAACTTCGCTATCAGCAGGAATGATGTAGACGGCAGGGTGATCGACGCGGCTAGGAAGACCACGGACACTCCGAGGAAGCCCATGAATATGAGATACTTTTTTTCCATTCTGCATCGTCTCCGTTAAAGGGCCGCACTACGAACCATCGTATTGCACCAGTATATAAAGTTTGCAAATTATATAAAACTTCTTAGTCTGCTTCCCGTATACGTCGCTCCGCCTATGAAAGTTGCCACCTGCGTCACGAACGCGTACGTAACGGCCATTATCAGAGATGGGTAGAAGAGTATGAGCAGCCAGAAGGAGCTCATCTCGCTGTTGACGTTCTGCAGCAGCGTTGGGAGCGGGCTCGTGGCCGTGAGCCCGTTGGTTTCCGCGCCGGCGCCCGAACCGAAGCGCGTGAGCTGCGATGCTGTTAG
>JAMCYB010000016.1 GCA_023474385.1 Candidatus Martarchaeota archaeon
TTACGTTGGCAGGGAATACCTTCTGGGTTTGCGTGAACGCGAGGTTTCCTATTGCTGCTGCTATGTTGCCCGCTGCAACACCATCGCTTGGTTTTGCCAGAGATCCTACTACTACCTGCACTGTTGGCTGTCCTGCATTGTTTATTACCTGGACGTTACTTATAGTCACTGGGCTTGCGACCGCAAGACCGAATCCTAACAAAGCTGCGCCGGTTACAACGGCGGCTATCTTCTTTGCATTTAGACGTTTCACTTTCTCACCTAAACATTTGTTGATGATTATGAATGAATGAAAAGTATTTAAATGGATATGTGTATTGTAAAGTATTTTTTATATATAAGCTTTTATAGTTCGTCAAATGCAGTAGTAGCCTTCTTTCATAAACGCAACGTTCCCTCGTAACGCATTCGGCGCCGCGTTTTGAAGGGTTTTTGCCGCTCCCCATGCATTCCCCTTTGAGGTATCATTGCCGCCCAATGGCTTAACATTCCCAATTGCTATTCGCGTTTATCGTATTTATAGCCATCGCCCAAGCTTGCATATCCTTTTTATATATTTTTATGGGATTATAAGTATTTGGGGTTTATATGAAGTATGCGGGGCATGCATTAACCATTATAGTTGCTATTGCTGTGGTATCGGCAATGGCGTATTCTGCATTTTATATATTATACAGCGCAAACCTTACTGGAGCGGCTGGCGCATCGGCAGGGCAGCCACTTGTAGCCAGGTTCTACGGATATTCGCCTCGGAGCTTCATATCCGTGGATATGCAGGGTGAATTGAACAAGAGCTTCACAATCTCTTTCTGGATGTACCCCGAAAGGGTGGGCAATGGCATCAACGGATCTGGATACTCCGAAGACGTGGTAGATGTTTATAGCCATACGGCTACGGGCTTGCCGCAGACATACCTCGAATGGAGAGGCAACGGCATATTCGACATCAATTTCTGCAGGTTTCACAGGCTGGGCTCCGATGACTGTTCCGAGGAGTACAGCTATGAGAGATGGACAGGCGTATGGGTGTATATAACTGAAGCGTACGACAATGGCACTTTCGCAGTCTATGCTGATGGCAAACCCATATACGGAACGGCTGGGCTGGCGGGCAGCGAAAATTCCACGTGGGGGCCTGCAGTGAATAACATCGTGATAACAAACCCCATCATATACCTTTCGACATTCGAGGCTTACGTCCCCCACCAGATGGACAATCCATTCGACGGCTACATCTCTAACGTACAGATATATAAGAGCATGCTGGACCCGGTGCAGATACAGAAGCTGTACGATGAGGGCCTCACCGGCGGGCCGTTGTCCAATGCAAGCCTGTTCGGGTGGTGGACATTGGATGGCAATGCGAATGGCTCATACGGCGGGTATAACGGGAACATACATGGTAACGTCACGTTCGTTCCTGCGCCCAGATGGCAAAGCACCTGAATCTGCGTACGCGGCAATTCGTTTTGCAGCAGCTTCGCATAGCTCACGAAAATGCTTTGGAACGCTTTTCGAGCCAACTGCTAAATATATTACAGTTCAAACAGCATATTATTTGGTGCTCCGGATTGCGCCGCATAGGCATAGAGCTCTTGCTTATGGAGGCGCATAAGGAGGATGGCTGCTTAATATATAGCATTTGTGCATTGGTTTTATGGAAGGCTTGAGCAATCCCGATGAGGGTGTATTGGAGGGCATTGTAGAGAAAGTCGAGGAGGCGGCAGAGGGGGAGCCTATCGGCGGCAAGGATGCTTCAGACCACGGCAGTAGCACGCGCGGCAAGGATGCAATCGAATCCTTCGCCAAAAGGTACAAGCTATACATACTCGGCATAGCGGTATTGGCAATACTCGTAACAGGGGTGTATCTGAGGACAACGATGCTGCATTTCCAGGGATTCTTCGAGCCTGACGGCTTCTACCATTACGCAGTGATGATGCAGGCCGTGCACAACGGCTTCGCAATACCGCTGACAAACAGGCTTTCTGGCTATCCCGCGCATTTCCCTGTCACAGAGCCGGATGGCCTTTACTACGTGACGCTGGTGCCGTATTACTTCCTGCGCGTATTCGGCCTGTCTGTATATGATATGGAGAGGGGAGTGCCGGTTGTATTCGGCCTCCTTGATGTGATAGCCACTTACTTCATAGTCAAGCGCATAGTGAACAACAAGTACCTTGCGGTAGTCGCCATGGCCCTAGTCGCAGCATCTGGAGGGGACATTGCAAGAACAGCTGCGCTGGTGTACAGAGGGGATGGATTCATAACCATTTTCCTGCTTTTAGCTCTTCTGTTCGTATTCGAGGCGCTCGGGATAGAGAAGGCGAATGACAGGAAGAAGTATTATTACATGATAGCTGCAGTTGTCATCCTTGGCGTAGGCACTGTCGTGTGGAACGGAGCGCCGTTCATAATAGTCGTATACATGCTCTCTATGCTGTCCCTTGTGGTATACGGCTTCATAAAAGCGAATAAGCAGCTTCTTAGGGATACTGCAATAATGTCGGCGCTGCTCATAGTTACATATGTAATACAGCACCTATGGATGTACGCGTACTTCATCAGGGGTAGCCAGGCCTTCTCAAGCTGGCACTTCTTCCTCTTCTACCTGCCCATTACCATAGGCGCTGCCTTGGCATATTACATAGTGGAGAAGCGCAACAGCAATGCGGTGCTAACGCTGCTCGCAGGCAGTGCAAAGAGCAGGTTATACGCCATAGTTATCGTGGCACTGGTGCTGATTGCAGTGCTGTCTGCTGTGTTCTATAGCTACTTTCTGGGTATTGCTGGGGGAGGCGGATTGGTGATAGCGCACGGGTCGCTCAACAAGAGCATACAGGAGCTCACCCCTCCGACGTTCGGCTTCCTCTGGGCGAGCTTCAACCTTGAGCTGTTCCTCGCACCGTTCACTCTGCTGTTCTACATACTGTTCAATTACCATTATGTCTTCTATTACAATTATGCAGTTTTGGGGCTCGATAGGGCCCTCTTTCCCGTGATCGGCATGCTTATAGGCCTACTGCTGTTTGCAGCCATTGCGCTCTACAGGAAGAGGATATTCACTGAGAAGCATTCCGGCGAGTATTTCATAATAATACTTGCGTATTTTGCGGCAACAATGTACCTGCAGGCCAATGCAGTGAGGTTCAATTCGCTTGTTGCTGTACCCATAGCGATACTCTCTGCCATGTCGATATACGCGATAGGCAGGTTCATATACGACAGGAAGGCGATGCTGTATGGCAGGTTCAAGGCCGTCAACCTGTATTACATGCTAGTCGCAATTGTGGTTGTGCTCGTAGTATATTACACTTATCTGGGGAGCAGCGCATTCGCCCAGGCTGACGGCATAGACCAGTATTTCCTCAATGCTACGGTCTGGATGCGCAACAACACGCCGGCGAATGCGACATTCCTGACGATATGGCCGGATGGAAGCGTCATAGAAGGATGGGGCAACAGGACAAGCCTGACCGACAGCGTAGGCGGCCAGAACGGCGCGCTGATAGCAGGCTTCGCGCGCTTCCTATTCAATGATAGCAACGACCCGCAGTACCTGTACAGCGTTGGCAAGCCCGATTACATACTTGCCAGGCCATACTGGTTCCAGCTCTCTGGGGGCATTGCTGAAGAGGGCAGCGTCAACACCTCGGGGTACGGCCTGCAGATAATGAATGCCCTGCAGCCCGTGTACAACAGCACCACCAATACGGATTACTACCAGTTCATATCGAATCAGATAAAGTCGCTGCTCATAGTGCGCATATCGGCGAGCGGCAACAAGAGCATTGGAGCATACATAGGGACGCCCAACGGCACTTCCTACGACCCGATAAACCGCGTGCTGTTCTATGACGAGCAGAGCGGAGCGTATGCATTCTCAAACATATCCGACAAGTACGTCAACTACACTCTTTTCATACCCTACATGCCGACAAGCTCTGGCGTAAGCATATCGACCGGGATACTGCTCGGGCCGAAGCTGCTGGACAGCAACTTCTTCAAGCTAGTAATGCTCTGCACCGATGGGGCATCGTGCCCGTACGACAACAGCAACATTACTTTGACTCCAGTATACGTCAACCCCGATGCGAGGATATACAAGGTAACGTACCTCAATGCGAATTATAGCTGATGCCTGGCGCAGCGCTGCAGTTATGGCAGGGCATTATGCAAAAAGCTTTTAGATTTGCAATGAGTTAAACTTTTGATTGCATGGATGATACAGCAAACCTTGTGCTGTCGGGGAGCGTGCTCGTGATAGCGTTGATAGTGCTTGCTTTCGCCGCGCTTCTGTTCTTCAACGCGCAGGGGCAGAACGCAAACGTGATATACGTGACCGAGCCGGAACCTTATACCGCCAACGCCTCCATAGGAGTAGACATCGAATTCGGCATATACATGCACACGCAGGTCAGCCTCACGGTCGCCGGCAATGGAACTGATTTCAGCGTTGGCATAGACAGGCCTGGCATACCTTACGGAAGGCCGATAGTATCTGTCAATTCCTCTGCGGTGACGGGCTCCGGCGTGCTCAATTCTTCCATACAGATAGCTGCGAACGCGATTGGCAGCAATGCCCCCATACCCAACGCAATCTATGCGTCGGGCGCATATTACGCCCTCGTGACGAGGCTTTATCCCAATGCTAAGTATAGGGTAAGCCTGCGCGGCACCGCGGCGCCCGTGTGCGCCCCAGGGAGCATCTGCCCTGACTTCATAATGGGCATAAACGATGTGTACAACGTGACCACAGGGCCAAATGGCTCGGTAGTGAACATATCAATAAGCATGCCGTAGTCCTGGCCCTTGCGCGGGCATAGCGGTCTGAGCAGTTCGCAGTGTTGCCGCGCTTCTTTGCTCCCTATTTTGTATGCAGAATTTCACATATTTTTATGAATTCTCGCATATGAATAGGGATTTCGGCAGATGGAGCGTGCGAATGCCTTGATACCCATCTTGGCCTTGCCCAATGGCGCGATCGAGGCGTTTGGCCCCTTACCAAGGAACTTCCTTGAGCCTGAGCTTGTGCGCGCCCCTGTTTGTGAGCACGTGGAGCGCTCCTGTAAGCAATATCAGGAATATGATGCCATACACGTCTGGAAAATGCGCATAGCTCAGAGGGTACGCGAAGATTAATGCGAATATGAAGAAGCCGTACTGGTCCATTATCGGCAGGCTCCTGCCGGGCTTCATGCCGATCCTGCGCTTTATGAAGCTGCCGAGCAGGTCGCCCATGTTGGCGCCTATTGTAAGCATTACAGAAGCAAGAAGCATGTACGGCAGGAACAGTGCCTCTATTGCTCCTGCTGCTATCCCGGCTATCATGCTCGAGGCCGTGCCCCTTACTGTTTTGTGGTCGCCGAATATCCTCTTGCCATTTATGCTCTTGCCGAAGTCAAGGGGCTTTCTTCCTCCGAATATCACAGGGGCGCCGTTGGCTGCATATGCAGGGAATATGAATATTATAGGGTATAGCACTAAGGAATAAAGCCAGTATAACCACTCGGGCTGCATGCTCATGCCTTACTGCTTCAGCTCAAGCTTCTTCATCTCGACGCGGTTGAGCTGCGTTATGTGCTTCAGCTTTGCATAAAGATTCGATTGAAGCTTGCCAGATACCACTTCGCTGACTATTGTATCCGCGTCGTTCTCCTTGGCGTACTGCTCCAGGTACTGGTTGAGCTCTTTCCTTATGCCCATTATCCTTGCATGGGTCTCGCGGCTTGCAGTGACTACCAAGGGCTTCATCACCATCTGCCTGTCGTCCTTCGTAGTCACCTTGAGTATGGAATCCGAAAGGCTCCTGTACCTCCTTGCCAGGGAGCGCACATAGCTGAAAAGCAGCTCTATCCTTATGAGCTTCAGCTGAGCCCTGTCTCCGTTCGCCTCCGTTATCCTGAAGAACACATTGGCAAAAGAGTTCTGCGGGTTCTGCGTGAGCTTGTCCAGGCCAACGCGTATGTTCCTGCCTATTATCGCCTTCTCGTCGTTCGCAGGCAATTCCGCTATTAGCACGTCGTTGAAGGGCTTCGGTGCGTATGCCGAGAACCATTTCTTGAGCTTCCATTTGTCCGATCCTTTCTGTGTAGCCATTCAATCACGCCTTGCCCTTTATAAGAAGCTCTGCAGTAGCAGGGTCGTACCTCCACTTTGCAGGGAGCGCGCCCTTCCTTATGTAGTAGCTTGTAAGCCTCCATATCTTTGATTCTGTGCGCTTGAGCCTTATTGTGCTGTGCACATCGCGCTTGTTCTTGTCTATGTGCTTCCTCATGCGCACGGCCCTTTTCATCAGGTCCATCATGTCCGGAGGTATGCTGTTCTTGAAGCCCTTCTCCTCGAGTATCTTGCCGAGGCGCTTGCCCGTGGCTTGGCGTATGTACTTGACGCCGTGGTCCCTCTTCAGGCGCTCGCCTATCTGTGCCGGGCCCGTGCCCTGCTTCGCATATTCGGTTATGAGATCCTCTATCTTCTCCTTCGGCAGCTCTCCAGAGCCCTTGCCGAAATCCTTCTCGTCGAGCACCGGCTTCCGTGATTTGGACTTGCCGTGCTTTCTAGTATGCATCCTAGCCATTCAATTTACCTTTTTCAATGTTATACAAGCGTCAGGCGCTTCGGGCAGAAGCGCCACTCAATATGTTTTATGGCAAACTATAAAAATCATGCCTCTATCGTTGTGCTGTAGTCCTTCGACTTCGAAAGCTTGAGCGCCTTTGCGTTGCAGATGCCTTTCAGCTCCGCCTCCGAAGCGGCAACAACGCTATAATATGCTTCAGGAACATTTATATTTATAGCTGATATTTCCTTGTTGAGCGATAGCTTCATGCCAGATTTCGCCTTCCTCACGTCCGATACTATGATGTTCAGGAAAGCCCCGGCATCCTCGTAATCTATGTCTACGATGTTGTTCGCGAATATGACGCCGTTTATCACGTAGTCGGCCTTGCCTGCCCTCTCCTTGTATTCTGGCATGCTCTGCGCGAATATGCTTGTACTGTTGTCGAGCAGGCGGAACACTTCTTCTGATATGAAAGGCATTACCGGTGCGAGCATCTTGAGCGAACTCTCCAGAACGTACTTCAGCGTGAATGCGGCGGTAGAGGCACTCTGCTTCATCTTGCCTGTCTTGTCGTATACCCTGTATTTTACGTCTTCCAAATAATAGTCGCAGAACTCGTGCCAGTAGAAATTGACGAGCTTCGACATCGCCGTGTACAGGTCCATGGAATCGTATGCCGCCCTGACCTCCTTTATGGTTGCATTTAGCCTGTTTGTTATCCATACATCGAACACGCCCATGTGCTTCTCCGCGTTCGAAAGGTCGCGCGGTGCCCCGTCCTCAGCCAGGGCATTCTTCACGAACAGGGCTGAGTTGTAGAGCTTGTTGACGAACGACTTCGTGTAGTCGAGGTCCTCATACCTGAACACCTTGTCCTTGCCTGCGCTGCCGCTCAGCGCCACCCAGAGCCTCACCGCATCTATGCCGTACTTGTCAAGCAGCTCCTTAGGGCTCACGCCATTGCCAAGGCTCTTGTGCATCTCCTTTCCGTCCGTGCCGAGTATCATGCCGTGCACGAGTATCTTCTCGAACGGCTTCGAGTCCATAAGTGCCCAGTTCCTGAATATTGTGTAGAACGCCCACGTCCTCACTATGTCTGTCCCCTGTATCCGGAACGTTGCCGGATAGGCCTTCTCGAAGAGCTTCTTGTTGTCCGGCCATCCCGCCACAACCATAGGGGTTATTGACGAATCCACCCACACGTCGCACGTGTTCTTCTCCCCGACTATGTCAGTGCTTCCGCACTTGGGGCATTTTGAAACCTTTGATGGTCCTATCGCCGGATTGACCGGCAGCTCCTCCTCTCTCGGAGGTATTATTGCCCCGCACGAGCTGCAGTACCAGAATGGCATGGGGGTGCCGAAAACCCTGTTCCTCGATATGCTCCAATCCCATTCTATATAATTCGCCCAGTCTATGAGCCTCTGTTTTGTAGATTCAGGTATCCATGTTATACTGTCAGATGACTCTTTTATCCTGTCCGCGTATTCCTTCGTCTTTATGAACCACTGCACCGATGATATGAGCTCTATCGGCGTCCCGCAGCGGTCGTGTATCTTCACAGTCTGGACAGTCTTTTCGCGCTTGACAAGAAGACCCATTCCATCCAGCTCCTTTATTATCGCCTCGCCTGCATCCTTCGAAGGCATGCCGGTGAACTTGCCTGCGTTCTTCAGCCTGCCCCTCTCGTCAAGTGCGTCTATGAATGCGAGCTTGTGCTTGTAGAACATCATCACGTCGTTCTTGTCGCCGTACGTGCACACCATCTCTGCGCCTGTGCCGAAATCCTTTTCGACAAGGTCATCCGCTATTATGCTTACCTTGTTGCCGGATATTGGCACTTCTGCCTTCTTGCCTACCATGTGCTTGTACCTGCTGTCATTTGGATTTACGGCTATTGCCACGCATGCATGCATCAGCTCGGGCCTTGTTGTTGCTATCTCTATGCTTGCATCGCCAATCTTGAAGTTTATGTAGTTGAGATGTGATTCCCTTTCCATGTCGTTTATCTCCTCCCTGGCTATCGATGTGTTGCAGTGGGGGCACCATTCTACCGGATGGTTGCCTCTGTATATGAATCCCTTCTCGTGCATCTTCAGCAAAGACAACTGCACCTTCCTCCTGTATTCGGGCGACATAGTCACGTATTCGTGGCTGTCATCGAAGCTCGCGCCCAAGGAGAGCATCTGCTTCCTCATCGCCTGCATGTTTGCCGTAGCTATTTCTACGCATTTGCTGTAGAATTCCTCGCGGCCGAGGCCTTTGCCGTATTTATTCTCGACCTGCATCTCTGTCGGGAATCCTTGCGTGTCCCATCCAACTGGATAAAGAACGTTGTAGCCAGACATCCTCATGTACCTTGCCATGGAATCCAGATAAGAGACCCAATACGCCTGGCCCATGTGCAGCTCGCCGCTTGTGAAAGGCGGGGGCGTATCTATGACGCACAGCGGCCTGGTCTCGTCATCCTCCTTGAACACGAACAGCGCGCTCTCCTTCCAGTACGCCATCCATTCCTCCGCGCTTTTGGTATACATAGACATGGAAAACCCTGAGCATTTTTTATGGGGCCTATAGCTTCCCCAAATAAGTAGTGAATATAAAAATAAAAAATAAAGAGTATGCGCCTTTCCTTAAGGTAAACTCGCCGCTTACTGTATTATCTCTCCTATTGCGAACCTCGGCTTTACCTCGACGATCTTTACCTTAACCTCGTCTCCCTTCTTTGCGCCCTTCACGAAGATCACGAAACGGTCCTTCCTTGCTATTCCGTCTCCCTTCTCGGCTACTTCCTCTATTTTCAGCGTTACCTCGTCGCCAACCTTCACAGGCTTTGGTGAGAAGTAATCTGGGTTCATCCTCATGCCAGACCTTTCTCCGCGGCGTTCACGCCTCTCTTCATTCATTCCTTGTCCTTCATTATCTCCTTCTTCGTTCATCGAATCCGTACTCAATACGTAGAATTAGCTTTCCGCGTTACTACATATCATTTTATATAGGGGCGCCTCAGATTTATAATACTTTCTGATTTTCC
>JAMCYB010000030.1 GCA_023474385.1 Candidatus Martarchaeota archaeon
CGCTGCTGTTCTTCATCAGGGCGGCGCGGTCTGAGGATATGACATTCTCGCATGAATGGCAAATCCCCTGGTTGTTTATCGCCGGGGTATAGGCGCCGCAGAACTGGCACATGAGGCTCCTGCTGTTCTTTTCAGCTGCACCGAGCATCCTTAAATAATGTGAAACGCCGGCCATGCTACCTGCAGGTATACTGGAACAAAAAAGATATAAGCCTTACCACTGGCGCTACTTCTTCCTCAATACCGCAAACATATGCAGGTCGTCAAAAGGCTCTAGCTTTACTTTCTCCACCACTTCGAATATAGGCGATACGCTCCTTAGGGCCTCATCGAAGACCTTTTCCGGGTTCTTCGATATGTCTATGCTCTGCGACTTTATTATGAAGTATGCATAGCCGCCTGGCTTGAGCATATCGCTGTTCTTGTTCAGTATCGCCGCCTGGTCCCTGGCGGACACGTCCTGGTATATTATATCGCATGCGCCTACGCTCTTGCTGTATCTCTCGGTGTTGTTAGCATCTGCAAGTATGGGAAACATGTTCTTCCTGCGCTCGCATACCTTTATCAGGTCGCGCATGTTGCGCTCTGACAGCTCCACGCAGAACACCTGCCCTTGTGAGGCTATGTCGCTTACATGGCTGGATGTTGTGCCTGTTGCGGCGCCTAGATAGAGCACACTTGAGCCCTTCGATAGCTTGAAGCCCTTGAGGCCGTTGATTATGGCTGCGGCAAGCTTGCTCCGGTACGGATTCCACAACCTGTACTCCTTGCCATCATACGGCACTAGGACCTCTCCGTACACCCTGTGGCCAGGATCCAGGTTCTCTGTCGCTAGCTTGCCGTCTATTGAGTACACTCCTTCGAAGAGCCTTTTCACTTCCATCTGAGACCGCGTTAATTTAGATAGCGCTCACGAGCTGACCTTCTCCAGGTGCTTGGCGCTCACGATAAGCTGCTTGTGCGCTTTTATGTCCTTCACGTCGACTATGTATGCGCCGCCGCGGGCCCCGAGTATGGTGCCGACCTTGCCCTTGAAGCGTGGGTGCGGTATGTCCCGGTTGTTGCCCTTAGGCACTATTGCTACCCTGTCGCCTATGTTGAACGCCTTTATTACGTCCCTTATTGCAAGCTGGGAAGGCTTATGGTGCCTGGCGAGGTTGCGCGACCTTCCGCTCAATAATCCATTTGATTTCTTCATATAATCACAGAAGAGGTTTTGTCAAGGGAGTATTGCACATATAACTATTTATACTTTATTAGGCATTATCAATCAGGTGTAATCCCATGGAAAGCTCCAAACCAGTACAATCATCACATTCGAAGTATCTGCATGTCAAGCTCAAGCCAACCTATGAGGTAGTCAATATAGTAGCGAGCGCAGATTTGAACATAGAGCTGGACCTTTACGGGCTGGCCAAGCTGTCGCGCGACGTGGACTATGAGCCGGAGCAGTTCCCAGGGGCGATATTCAAGGTGTATGACCCAAAGGCGGCACTTTTGCTATTCAACAGCGGGAAGATAATATGCACTGGCGCAAAGACGCCCGAGGACGTGAAGAAGGCAGTAAACCATGCTGTGATGCTCGTCAAGAAGTACATGTCAATGTACAAGGGCGCAAGCGCGCCAAAGACCAAGGCGAAATGATTATATGCTATTTATCTGCGTATAAGCCTTGATGCGCAAGCTTTAAATATATAACAGGACAGAATACTTACGCCGCATTTTATGCGGCGAATCACGCTAGTTCTGTAACAACCCTATTCTCATCCACCCGGGGCGTATGCAATGCATACGCCTCAATTTTTACCAATTTAACCGCAGGTCTGATTGCCCCATAGGCGGAAGAGCCATTGGAGCATTTTCCCTTTATGGCACGGTTTACTATTAAGTGTAGTTATTGGCATGGTTTGGCGCATTGGAAGACGTAATACAAACGAGTGATAAGCATGCAAAAACGCGGCCAAAAAGGCCGCGCATAAGGTTTGAGGTTTTCAAAAAGACAGCATAACCTATTTCCTGTATTTGTAATAGCTGGTTATCTCTCCATATTTGGCATCTATCTTGTTGTGTATATATCCAAATACGTCTTTCGGCTCCTTTCCGCCCTTGAACCTCGTCTTGACTATGAAACCGTAATCCCCATCAGTAACGTAAACCTCCTCTACATCGTCGAAGCTTATAAGCTTCTCGGCGACTGTGTCAGGGTCTGCATTCTCTTTGGGGTTCACAAGGTAGAACTTGTAGAATCTCTTTCCGTCGCGCTTTATGCTGTACTGCTGCTCCTTCTTTGCGAAGAGCGTTTTAGCCGCACTTTTGGAACTCGAATTACCGTTTCCCACCACCATGAAATCACTTTTTATTATAATTGAGAAGATCTGACATAGTTATTGTCTTTTTCGTGCCGTTGAGCGCTTCCGGAGATTCGTCATACTCTATATGCCATGAGTTCTCGCCATCCTTTACAACTCTGACAGGCCTCTTGTCATCATCAAGCACGTGCTCTTTATCCGCTCTATGTATTATTCCCATGGTTACCACTGCAGTTTATTGTTGAAATCATAAAGAGGATGCGCACCGATGCGGTGCGCACCTAAGGTTTGGGGTTTGTAAGAAAACCAGCTTGAATCTGGGTGTGGGAAAGGAGAAGCGCAAAACGGGTTTGCCATAAAACAATAACCATATGGCACACATACTTCATGGTCAATCTCTTGAACCATTGCCTACCCACCCACTTAACAAAGAATATTATGAAGAAGCTTTTATATATAGGTATATGGAAATATTTTGTGTTAACCTAATCATAGTGACGAAATTCTTTTATAAAAAATAGTTTTAGACCAGTAAAGTTATATACTATTATCATTTTACGATAGTATAAATTATATATAATTTTGAAATTTAAAATACGAAATACTTAAATATATACATATAACTAAATTCTAATTATGGAAGAATTGCCAAGAGCCGTCTCTAATAAAATAAAGGATTTAAAAAATAAACATAGGCACCACATAGAAGTACATAGAAAGGGCAATTATTTCTATCTATTTGAAACCACGTCCGAATGGGTGCCTGAGACCATGTCACGGAAGAAATTATCTTTGTATATAGGTAAACTATCTAAAAGCGCTAAGTTCATACCCCCTTTAAGGAAGAGGCCTTCAACCGAGGGGATTAATACATTAGACGAATATATAAACAGAGTACATAAAGCAGATGCCTTAGAAGAAAAGGAATTGATAAAGTCAGAATACGAGGTACCAATACTTAAGGAACTCAGCACAAATCCGAGAGAAGGCGCACAACAAATAAGCAAGAAGCTAGGGTTAAATTATTCTACAACCTACTATTGGATAAAGAGGCTAGAGGAGAAATATGGTATACGCTATACTATAGAACACGTGTTCCTTAACAAGTTCGGCTTTTTCAGATTTTTTGCCGTAGCAAAGTTTAGTGATAAGCGGCCAGATTCAGAAGCTTTGAAGAGAGTTCTGGAGGATAACAAGTACATACAGCTGGCGTTCTTGTCTAGGGGTGCTTACGATTTGTTCATATTCTTCCTTGCTTCAGATCCGGTATCTGCAGAAAACCTAATATACGATTTGCGATCAAACCCTGTGCTTGCCGAATGCCCTGCATTTTGGTATTCGAGCTATTTTACCCAAGGGATAGGGTATATACCGCTAAGGGATGAATTCTTCGATGTACTGGAAGAGCGGGTCTGGCGCAGGACCAAGGAGCATCCACGCAGGTCAATAGGGCAGATCTTCCTCCGGGAATTTGCAACTTTAAAGGAGCTTAATCATAATGGCCTAATAGAATTCTCGGAGATAGACAGAAAATATGGCCTTAAGAAAGGCTCTGCGCAGTATACATACCATAAACTGCTCGAAGACGAGATGATATTCAGAGTGACAATTACGATGGATAAACCACCAATAAAGGATACTGCAGTAATAGTGATAAATCAGATAGATGTTGGTAAATTTAATAAAAAACGGACGGAGTGGCTAAAAGATGTAATAGAAGAAAGCAACGAAGTACCACTCAACAAATATATATTCGTTGGAGATATCGGTTCGCCTTATGGCATAATACATATATCACCCGTATATAAAGACGGCGAAGTAGAAAAAGTCGAGGCAGATATACTTAAAATTACTAGTGGCATAAGAGTAGAAACATCAATAATATCTAAGATATTGGTAGGCAAATTAGGCTATAGAAAAATAGACACTACGAAAACATGGGTATACAAGACGCTATATCAAGAACTAACAAAAGATGGCAAGAGCAATGCGGATATAGCTTAATCATTTATTCTGATTTTTATGTTCCTTGTCCTCCCATATATTTCACCTTATGTTCCTGCTCCTCCCATATATTTCACCTGCTTCTGCATCTCTGGAAGGATTTAAATACCTTTCTTTGCGGATTTTGGATAATAAGTAACACCAGTATTCGACAACAACTATTCGAGCCAGATGCGCATACTCAATGAGTATTACAAGGAAGCGATGCCTAGAAAGATAGATTATAGAATAACAGCTAACATAAAAGAAGAAGCGGAATAAAACCTAATATTCAGCCGCTGTTTCCGCGACCTCCCTTATCGTCTTCGTCTGGACCCATATGTTTCACCTGTGTGTGCATCTCTGGAAGGAATTAGATATTTTCTTTATGGGCTTTGGATAATAGGTAACTGAAAAACCAGGCACATGAATAACAGCCCGATGCCATGAATATTCTAACCGGAACGCGGTTTAAACAAAAGGCATAAATATCTTCCTGACAAACTACTTAGACCGCATTTAGTGGGGGCACGATATGCGATTAGGAAGAAGATGGATAATTTGGAAAAATATGCAGACCTTGACCTTCCGCTAGTGCCGGGAGAGAAGGTTGCATATGTTACGGAGGGCGCAGACATAGTGCACCGTGCGCTAGTCATAGCTACCAATAAGAGGCTGCTGCTGGTTAAAAGAGGCATGGTGCCTTCGTATACTTCGCTGTTCTACAACACCATATCTCTGGTTCACTTCAAGGGCGGCTTGCTGATGCCCGCAGTCCTTCTCAAGCTGAATGGCACAGGAAAGCTCAAAGTCATAAGGACGCGCAGCAACATTACTGCAAAATCGCTTTTCAGCATACTCAGCAATAGGGTGATAATAGACCACGACGTCGCCATGACCTACAGGGCAGTTGATGAGATTGCAGGCCTGGATTACCGCATTGATTCAAACAGGAGTAAGATCAGAACCGGCATGCTGAGCACTAACAACATGGTCGAGGTAGTTGAGAGGATAGAAGAGGCAAACGGAGCTTTCGCAGAGATGGTAAGAATGGTTGAAAACAACGTTGTGAAGAACGCTGAAACCAGGAAGGCAGCTGGAAGAGAGCTCAATGCCGAGAGGGTCGAGAGCCTGAAGGCTATGGTAAGAGGGGCCTCCAGAAGCGCGCTTAACAACACAGCTGCAGTATTTGGCAGCTACAGGAAGCCACAGGGTGCCATGCACGATTGGATAGACTTTGAATCTGTAGCAAAGAAGCTCGAAAAGATAAGCATATCCGACATGTATGATCCAACCGTGTTCGTGCCGCAGAGCACGTCCGCATTTGTAGCTGCAGCCCCAGGATCGGGCGTAATTGCTGCGCATATAGAAGGCATGCAGCATGCTAATGCCGAGGCAATCCTTGCGGAAGCGCATGCGCTGTGGGAGGCAGAAGCCCTCAAGGCCATAAGCAGCAGAACAGAGGCAGTGAGCCAGCAACATGCCGAAGCTATGGCTGCAACTACCGCAAACACTGGAACGGAGCTCCAGGACAAGCTTGTAAGGGACATGCACATATTCAGGATAAGGAGCGCCAGGGATAAGCTCGCAAACATGTGACCATGCGGGCGATGCAAGCATAGGCACGAGCCTGCCGCTTTATTGCCTCACACGTATAAATTCTCTTTTACCAATACTGTATACTGTGCAGGCTGAAGCTTATGGATGTGCGCCAGATAAAGGGCATCGTTCCTTATGAAATGGTAGAATCGCTGGAGAAACGCGGTCTCGAGAAGTTCACGCCGCCCCAGGAGGCGGCGATAAGCTCGGGATTATTGGAGGGGAACAGCATTGTTGTTGCATCGCCGACAGCCAGCGGAAAGACGCTCGTAGCAGAGCTGGCGGCAGCATACAGCATAATAGCGAAGGGCAAGAAGGCAGTGTATATAGCACCCATGAGGGCTTTGGTGGAAGAGAAGTACAGCGAATTCAAGGCTGCATATCCCTACATAAAGAGCGTTATGTCTATAGGCGACATGGATTCGAATGATCCATGGCTATCCAATTACAGCATGATATTCGTATCGACAGAGAAATTCGACAGCCTCATAAGGCACGGGATAGACTGGCTTCCCAGTGTTGGGTGCATTGTGTTTGACGAGGTCCACATGCTCGACGACCCTTCGAGGGGCGCGACGCTTGAGCTGCTGATGACCAAGCTCAAGGACATAACTGACGCACAGATGATTGCGCTGAGCGCGACAATAGGCAACGCTAACGAGATCGCTGAATGGATGGGCGCCAAGCTGGTCGAGAGCGATTACAGGCCCGTTAAGCTGAGGAAGGGAGTAGTGCTTGACAATAAGGTGTATTATAAGTTAGGCAGGGCGAAGGCAGAGGATGAAGGCAGTGCGGAGGAGCTGAAGGGAGGCGCGCAGCTGCAGGAGATACGGGTAGTAGAGGACACTCTGAGAAGGGGCAAGCAGGCTCTTGTATTCTATTCTTCAAGGAGGAACGCAGAGGCAGGGGCGGAAAGGATAGGCGCTGCAATAGGCCCGACGCTCACTGCAGACGACAAGATAAGGTTAAACGAACTCAGCGAAAGGGTGCTCGGCGTGCTGGAGAGCCCTACGCAGCAATGCATAAAGCTCGCCAGGGCGGTGAAGAATGGCGTAGCGTTCCATCATGCCGGCCTGCTCAACTCGCAGCGCGGCTACATAGAGCAGGCCTTCCGAGATAATATTATAAAGGCGGTATGCTCCACCACCACATTGGGCCTTGGCGTCAACCTTCCGGCGCACACAGTACTGGTCAAGGAGGTGCACAGGTACGACGGGTTCGGGAGCTCGAAGATAGGCATAAACGAGGTCACGCAGCTCTTCGGCAGGGCAGGAAGGCCCAAATATGATACAGAGGGCAGGGCGCTGCTTCTGGCTACATCAAAGGAGCTCATGAAGAGGCTCTACAAGGAGTACATAGAGGGCGAGCTGGAGCCGGTGAGCTCCAGCCTCGGCATAGCGCCGATACTCAGGACACATATACTCGCTTTTATAGCTGAGGATTTCCTCAACTCCGTGGACAGCATAAACGCCTTCATGGCTAAGACCTTCTACGGCTTCCAGTACAGGGACCTGTGGGAGATAAAGCAGAACGTAAGGAGCATACTCATGGAGCTCGGCGAGTGGGAATTCATAGAGGACAGGAACGGCGAGCTGGTCGCGACAAGGCTCGGTAGGAGGGTCAGCGAGCTCTATATAGACCCCCTTTCGGCTAAATGGATCGTCGATTCGCTCAAGAAGCAGCGCGATATCATAGGCAGCCTGTTCATGATAACCAATACGCTCGAGATGAGGCCGTACGTCAAAGCGACCGAGGAGGGGCTTTCGAGATATGTGATGTACAGGAGCACCATGCCAAGCACCAGCATATTCGACTCTGAAGGCAGCTTCGATTACGCAGTGTACGAGCCGGAGAGGGCCTTCACCACTGCGCTGATGCTATATGACTGGATGGACGAGGTGCACGAGAAGGAGCTCGTCGAGAAGTATTCCATAACGCCCGGTGCTTTATACGTCAAGCTCACCAATGCGGACTGGCTCGTGTATTCTTCTATAGAGCTGGCCAAGCTGGTGCATGTGCCTATACATGACCTGGTGAACGTAAACGTCAGGCTCAAATATGGGATAAAGGAGGAGCTGCTGAACCTTGTCAGGCTTGAGCAGATAGGAAGGGTGAGGGCGAGAGCGCTGTTCAACAACGGCATACACACAATCGAGGACATAAGGAACAGCCGCGAAAAGGTAGCCAGGGTTCTCGGAAAGGACATCGCGCAGAAGGTGTTCAGCCAGATAGACTGAGCAGATAGCGATGCGCATGAATAGATAGAAGGCTTCTTCAGCCGCCGAATATGGAGCCGAAGCCGGCAGAAGCCGCGTCTTCTTCCCCTTTTATTGTCGAAATTACCTTTTCCTCGATATCCTTGGGCGCCCTCTTTAGGCCCTTGATCTTGCTCTCGAGGAGTTTGTCCGCCTTGTTCAAGAAATCGTCGTTCGCCTTCAGGTACAGGTATACCTTGCCATCGTCCAGGCCGAGCGCCGCTCCATCCCTCAGGCTGTATTCCTGCCTTGCAAATATCACGTCCCCGTATTCCTCCTTGACCTTCTTTAGATTCTCCTGTATCTTCCTGTCGCGCTCGGCGGCAGCAAGCTTTTCCTCGTCGGTCATCTCCTTGGCCGGCTTGTCCTCCTTGGATGAGGGTATAACGTTAGGGTCGAGATACGGATCGTAGGACAGTAGCTTCTTCAATGACTCTGCCTCAGACCTTCCGCACTCGTATACGCGTATAGGCATATTGCGTCACTTCGCAACCAGCTTAGCGTTGACCGCGCCGTCGCGGCCGGGGCTGTTAAGGACCACGGCGTTGCCGAGCTCAGTGCTTATGATAGTGCCCTTTGTTATTATGTTCTGCCTTGCGAAGTTCCTGTTGTCCGGTGACTCAAGCACGCCCTTTATCTGGACCTTCTTGTAGCCTTCCTTTGTTAGCAGGTTCGCAAAACCGGCCTTCTTCAACACAGCAGTGAAATGGCCGCCTCTGCGCCGAACAGGCTTAACGTCGTTCTTGTCGGCTAGCTTTGTAGCGGAGAAATAGTTTCCTATCTCGCTTTTCTTCTTATCCCTGAATTTAGACTTGTGCTTGCCATTGCCTATGTGCTTTGTCTTTGATGATCTGTGCAGCTGCACTCCGAATTGACTCATTGTATCACACACTTAGTATAAATCGCAGTATTATAAGCAGTGACAAGGTATTTAACTTTTCTTATGGGCTTCCGCAGTCACCCTCTCCTTATGTCCATATCCCCAAAGAAATTATCAAGGGTCGGCTTTTTTATCTTTTCTTTCTCGAGCAGGTTTAGCGTATCGTCGTGCATGTATAACTTTATCCTGCTGTTCGGCGCATGGCTTATGCTGCATGCGTATTGGTGGGATTGGCCAATGCGCTCAGCAATGTCAGTGTCGGAGCTTTTCTTGGTAATCAGTAGTTCCATCTTGCATGAGCCGTATAGTTCTATCTCCTTTCTGATCTTATCGTAAATACCAAGCAGCCACCTGCTCTTCTCGTCTATGCTGGCATCTATATCGTAATATATCTGGATATATGAAGGATGCGACTCATGAGCCTTATCTGCAGATCCCGCAACTATGGTTATGTGGGGTTTGCTAAG
>JAMCYB010000002.1 GCA_023474385.1 Candidatus Martarchaeota archaeon
AGCGCAACAGGAGAGGCATAAAGTCAGCAGCATTCGCAGGCACAAAGGACCGTTCATCAATATCTACGCAGCTATGCAGCCTCTTCGGTGCAACGCCTGAGAGCCTGCTCGCAGTGCACATGAAGGACATACGGATAAATGGCGCTTGGCTTAGCGATTCGCAGGTCAAGATGGGCGACCTGCTGGGCAACAGGTTTACTGTGAATATAGATATCGAGGGCGACATGGACGAAGCCAAGAGGAGTGTGGAAGCAATAGAGACCGAGCTCGGCGGCATATTCCCCAACTATTTCGGCAGCCAGCGTTTCGGCAACAGGGGCAACAACGTTGATGTGGGGGTTCACCTGCTCAAGGGGGATTTCAAGTCCGCAGCCATGGCCTTTCTGACCGATTACGGGAATGAGAAGATGGATGAAGCGGTCGAGGCAAGGAAGAAATTGGCTTCGGAGCTGGATTTCAAGGCGGCGCTGGCTTATTTCCCAATGTACCTGAAATATGAGAGGCAGGTCCTGGACTACTTGTGGAAATACCCGAGCGATTACGCCAATGCGATGCGGAGGCTGCCCAGGCAGTTGTTCCTGATGTTTGTGCATTCCGTTGAGTCTTACATTTTCAACGCAGAGCTCGCCGACAGGTTGGCTTCCGGGGCTACCGAGCCAGCAGAAGGCGACCTTGTATGCACGGCAGGAAAGCTCGGCTTTCCAGACATGTCCAATATCGGCAAGTATGACAGCGGTTCGGCGGCGCAGCAATTCGCAGTTGGGAACATCGTGGGATACGAAACCAAGGAGTTGACGGAATTTGAAGCGTCGATGCTGGAGAAAATGGGGCTAACGCTTGACGATTTCAAGGCCAAAAGCGTACCCGAGCTTAATTCCAAGGGAGGCATGCGCGTGCTCTTCGCGCCGTATAGCGGATTTGAGTACTTTGATTCTGAGGGCAGTTCGGTGAAGCTCCGTTTCTCACTGCCTTCGGGCGTGTACGCTACATCGCTGCTCAACGAGTTCGTGAGCAGCAAGGAATAAATATCATCTGCGCTGCCAAAAGCAAGTAATAAATATGATGCGCACGCAATGCATACCACATAGGCCATTTTATGGAAAGCAGGACAACGGGCAATAGCAGACATATGCTGATTAGCAAGGTAGTTGGATTCAGCCTGGATAATATCGGCGCCGACAACCGCTTGGGTGCGGAGGTGAAGAACGCTATCGTGATAGGCCTCCACATGCTCAACAATGCGGGGGTAGGCGAGATTGTCGATAGGGAGATGGCCATAAAGGCGGTGCTGGATGCATTCTGCATCGCTGACGAAAAGCTTGCCTTGCAGGTCAGGGACATATTCGCAGAAGTGATAGACCCGATAATGCTGGAGCTACGCAGCCTTGATTTGAGGAGGATGAAGCGCATAGACTTTGACATGAGCTTCATAATCAGCGATTACATAAAGCCTAGCGTGGCAAGCATCATGCGCATAATGGACAGAGGTGATGTACGCATAGATGCGAATGTCAGGGACGGCATTGTCTACCCTGTAATAGTTATACCGATAGTAAAAAGCATGCACAATAATCTGAAGTTCTATTCTGCGTTCGTGGACGAACTGGTGCGTCGCGAGGAGGATGAAGGATCTAAAGCGCTGATAAAGGCACTGACTCTCAGGAGCTGATTTTATGGATGGCGGGCAGGGCTTGGTGTACGTGTTCATACAGGCTCCGGATCCAGACAGGGTGGGATCGTACTTTGCTGAGAAGGGATTCGGCATGGGCACTGCAATAGGCAGCGGCATGCTCATGATGGAGCTTGACGAACAGAGCGGTGCAGTGGATGGCATAATGGGTCTTCTAAACTCCAACATGTTTCTCCAGCGCAGAGTCAACAGGGCGTATTTATGCGACAGCTCTGAAGATGACATTGATGCTGCAATCAGGGGGATCGAGGATAAGGCTGCTGCAGGCACGCAGTTTCGGGTTGTAGCATATCCGAAAAAGATAGAGGATGAAATTGTAGAAAAGCTTGATTCGCATGGCGAAGCGCTTGAACCCAGAGGCTTCGCAGAGGTGGCTTACGTTGTCAGCATCATGGGAAAATACTTCTTTGGATTGAGCAGCAGGGGCAGGTATTTCGTCAGGTCAGGCATTATGGAGAGCCAGCTTTCACGCGCATATTACAAAATAGCAGAAGCGTTCGAGAGGTTCGATATGCACATTGACAATGAATCAAGGGTCTTGGACATAGGCTCTGCGCCAGGCGGGTGGAGCCAGTACATTTCCGACAGGACAGGGCTGTGCGTAGCGGTAGACCCCGCGAAGATGGAGATAGAGAGGGCCAACATAGAGCACATAGAAAAAACATTCCAGGACGGCATAAAGGAGATAGAGAGCAGGGCGCCATATGACCTAGCAGTGTGCGATGCGAACATAGACCCACGCCAGGTTGCTGGGTTCGTTGCTGGAACACCTGGGCTGATTTCCGATGTAGGGGCAGCACTGATTACGCTGAAGCTGAAGTACAAGTCCGGAAGGTCTGTGCAGAGGGTAATAGACGAAACTTGCGGGATTATGTCAAAAAGTTTTAATAGTATAACGGTAAAGAGGCTACTGTCAAACACACTTATGGAGGCAACGCTGTATGCGCGAAAGGCGTAATGTGTGGGTAATGCTGTGAATCTATGAAAAGCTTTTTGAACAAGAATGTCCTGCTGATATCGTTCTCGGCATTCTTCTCGGATATGGGTTACCAGACCGTTCTCGCGGTCCTGCCTGTGCTTCTAGTCATAACGATGCACGCGCCAGTGTATGTATATGGAATAGTTATGGGCGTGTCGTACGGCTTCGGTTCCCTGCTTGGATATATCGGTGGAAAGCTTGCCGATACCTACGGGAGGAAGAAAATAGCAATATTGGGCAACGCCCTGATACCCATACTGTCCTTCAGCGGAATAGCGACTGGATTCTACGAGAGTTCCGTACTGTTCACAGGAGGCTGGCTCTCGAGGAACTTTAGGTCGCCGGCAAGGAGGGCATTGATAAGCGATGAGGCCAACGGCTCCAACAGGGGCAAGGTTTTCGGTTTTCTCAACGCACTCGACGTTGGTGGGGGAGTAGCTTCGATAATAGTTCTCCTATCGCTCCTATACCTGAAGGTCGCGTTGCCCCTCATTATCCTCGCCACAGCAATACCTATAGCTTTCGCTACAGTGCTCCTTGTGTTCGTCAAGGAGAAAAAGTATAGGAAGCGGAGCAAGGCGGTTACGGAAGCGAAGCGGGGCACGATTGCCGTAAACAGGAAAGCGTACATGGGAGTTATAATAGCAACGGGTCTTTTCGGCTTCAGCTACTACAGCTTGGGCTTTCCCATACTCACGATAGCGCAGAGCCAGGGAAGTGACGCACTGGGCTTCGCTTCATACATGCTGTTCCTTCTTGCTGCGGCGGTATTCGGCTATATCATAGGCAGCAGGAAGCTGCGCCTCATACCTTCGCTGAGCGGCCTGGGCTACGTGCTCTCTGCCATGGGCACCCTGCTTCTCGGTCTCGCATATGTGTACTCGCTGGGCGTTGCCATCATGTACATCGCAGTTGTAGTAATAGGCATGGCGGTAGGGACAATAGACACCCTCGAGCCTAGCCTGATAACGCAGATAAAGCCGAGGAGCGAGCGCGGCAGCGGCATGGGTGCGCTCACGGCTTCGAGGAGCGCTGGACTGTTCTTTGGCAACATAATCATGGGCATACTATACTACTTCGGGCCCTTCTACTCATACATATATGCGGCGATTGCTGCGTGCATTGCTGCAATAGTCTTGCTCACGCTCGGCAGGCGTTTTGGAAGCAGGATCTGAATCTGCAGTGCGTCAGCCTTTTGACAGGCTTCTGCTGTATATCGACAAAAATGAGTACCATGCCGGGCTGGGCTTGCCTATCGTGGGGTTAGAGAGGTTTAGGAGGCCGAAATTATTTCCTACTGGCCCGTCCGATAAGCCCCAAAGGTCGTACCAGTATACTCTTTTTATGTACGGATATTTGTTGAACAGGTTGAACGCCTGCACCATGAACGCCTCCTGGTTGCTTTGCGAATAGCCTACGCTGGCGTTAGAGCCCGAGGGTATGCCGAATTCAGTTATCCATATGGGCTTGCCGGTTAGCGACTCGTACTCCGAAATCCACGCGGACCATATCTGCACGCCTGACTGGTTCATAGGGCCGGCAGTTGATGGGTAGGCATGTATGGATATGGCGCTGCAATATTTCGCTGCACCATAACTCCATACCTTTGAATACCATTGGTATATGCTGTAGCTGCCAATTGGTGCGCCGCCGAAACAAACTATCGTGGCATTGGGCTCGGCTGCGGTTATTATCAAGTAAGCGCTCCTTGCCATACGGTAATAGTTATAAGCGCTGCCGTTCATGTATCCCTTCTGGAATGTAGGCACCCATGGCTCATTCCATATCTCCCATGATCTTATCCACGGATATGCCTTTACTGCGGCGCGGACGCTCGCGTTCCATGTGGACAGGTTCCAGGCATCGTTTGAGAAGCCCCCCGGAAGGGTGTCGTAATCTAGTATGCCCAGATAATGCGCGCCATATGTGCTATGCTGCACGGATAGCGCCTCTTCCTGCGAAGCATTCACGCTGATGTCTGTCCGGTAGTATAGGGCGCCAGCCCTCAGGGCGTATATTGCTGAACTCTGGTTGCTGTGAGTGCCGATGCCAACAACAAAATTGTAATTGCCTTCTATTCCGCCCTGTGCACCAGGAAGCAGGTATATGGATGCCAATGTTGATACAAACGCTGCGAGTAACACCAAGGCTAGCACTGTAACCAGTTTGCTGCGTGCATACATTACTGCGCACCCTTCATATGCATCATTGAAGCGCCAGGGTAGGGATTTGAACCCTAACGTCCTTGCGGACACCGGTTTGCCTGTTGCATCACAATTCAGCTCTCGATGTTTTGCAAACTCGAGACCGGCGCGTTACCGGATTCCGCCACCCTGGCACATTATATTTTAGCAGCGAGCAATTTTTATGGCTATGGCAAAGCGCACACCGAAATCCGCGCGCACATACAATCCGATACCGGAGAGCATGACCTGCCGCAATGTTGCAAAACGCTTATATTTATAGGCTTATATGTGTTAAATGTATTTACATTATTATTAGAATATCGTGTGTGGTAGCTGATGCATCTCTATAACGAGGACAATGACAAGAAGTTCTCAGTAAGAATAATAACAGTAGTGATATTCGTAGTGCTGGCAGTGGCAGGTATAGGTTTTTCTGCATACCTGATATACATATCGCATAGCCTGTACATGTACGTCCTTGCAATGCTGTTTACAATACTTTCAGTAGTGTCAGGATTCTTCAACATATTTGCTTCGGCGTTTTATTACAGGTCATATTTCTATGACCAGTACCTGAACGCACTGAAGGGCAGGATAAAACCGATGAAGAGGATGCCGGAAGTGGCAGTCATTGTGCCGCTATACAATGAGGAGGTGGAACGCGTCGAGAAGAATGTGCTGAGGCTTTTCGACCTCAACTATCCAAAAAAGCTGCTGCATTTCTACGTTGCAGACGATTCAACCGATACAGAAAAGGCAAGAGCCATATCAAAGTTCTGTATGGATAACAACATAGAGTACATACACAGGAATGACAGAAAGGGGTTCAAGGCGGGTGCATTGAACAACGTAATCAAGAACATACAGGAGGAATTCGTAGCTATATTTGACTATGACGAATACCTTGTCAATAGGGATTTCCTTGTTGACCTACTGCCTTACTTCTCAGATAAGAAGCTTGCATATATACAGACAGAGAAGAGGTACAAGAAGAGCAGCGGGCTTTTCGAGCAGTCGATAGGGCTTTTCGACGCCTTCTTCTTCAAATTCATACAGCAGGCGAGGGGCAGCAACAACACGGCCATATTTGCTGGATCGTGCGGCATAATAAGAAAGAGCATACTGGAGGGGCTCGGCGGCTTTCCGGAATACGTCATAGAGGATACCTTTTTCAGCTTCGAAGCCGACATGAAGAAGTACCACAGCCTCTACATCCCAGCAGTATACGCCGAAGGCAAGCCGATAAAGTCGTTTACCGAATTAGTGAGGCAACAGTGGCGCTACAATTACGGCGACACGCAGTTCCTATGGTACTTCTACAAGCACAAGAAGCCCAAGAGCATGAGCCCGCTGTCGCACATAGATTACATAACGCACGGTTTTGGCCTGAATTATATATCAGTTATATTGGTGCTCTTCACGCTTGTGTCGATAATGATAGTATTCTCCGCTGTTCATTTTGTGCCTCTCACAATAAGCCAGGTGTTCCAGCAGCAGTACATTGGCACAGACTTGGAGATATTCGGAGGCATGGCCTTTGTGCTGTCCGTTCTTGCCCCTGTCATAATAACAAAGATATACTTCAATTCGATTAGGAAGGGACTCATGATATTCATGCTCAACTTCAGCCTTGCAATAGTAAGGACGAAGGCGGCTTTCGCAGCAATACTGGGCAAGAGCCCGTCGCTCACATGGAGCAGGCCGGATGAAAGGAGGAAGCATGACATAGTGTTCGCGATAACGAATACGAAGATGGAGCTCGCCATGGGCATAGCGCTGATAGTGCTGGGCGCAGTGGCAACGTCGCAGCATAACCTTGCAGGAGGGATTTGGCTGCTCTGGTATGCAGCACTATATATGCTTGCCACCGTATTCATGTACAAATACGGCTGAGATATCTAAAGGTTATTTGATGATATATATAAAGTTTCATAATACGGATGACGGGCTCATACTAGCAATGTGCGACTCGTCGCTCATAGATAGGGTGCTCGAGGAAGGAGATGTGTACATAGACGTAAAGAATTATTCAGAATTCTACAAGGGCGACCTTGTAGAGCCGGATCAGGCAAAGGCTCTGATAGTCAGAGATATCATAAAGGCCGCAAATATCATCGGCGACGAAGCCGTTGATGTGGCAATAGACAGCGATGTCATACGGCAGGAGAACGTCAAGAAGGTAGAGGGGGTAAGGTACGCACATGCGTACAGGGTCGATAAGCCCGGCCAGGAAGCCCCGCCAGCATAATGGTTTCACTGCTGCTCCTTAATCCTCATTATCGCTTCTGCTATGTCACCGTTCGTATCCTTGAGCGCCTGCTCCGCTTTGTCTCTGTCGTCTATTCCAGCCTTCTCCATTACCATGCGTATGTCCTCATCAGTTATTTCAACATTGACGCTCTTCTCCTTTTCTTCTACGTCTCCGGATATCTGGAAGCTCACCATGCCCTGCGCCTCTATCCTAGTCACTTGGGGGTTATGTATCAGTATGTCGCGGTCGCTGCACGCAATGGTGACTGAATCTGCATTTACCTCGGATGATTTTATACCCATCTTTGACATCAAGCTCTTAAGCGCCCGCGGGTCCATGTTTGGCATCATAGTAATCACTGCAAAAATTTTATAGTATATGGAGTGAAACACATTTATATATGAAGCGTCAAAAATAATATTGCATCATAAGGATTGGTTGGGGCGGGATTTGTGAGGCTGCAGAGCGCAATGGAGTACTTGATGACCTACGGCTGGGCCATCCTAATCGTTGCTGTCGTACTTGCGGCGCTATTTGAGCTCGGAGTCTTCAACGTCCTTAACCTGGAGCCGCACGTAGCACCAGGAGGGTGCTATGTTTACAGGCCTGAGGGACCATCCACTCTCGCCTATATATCCTTATCGGGCGAATGCAACGGCTATCTTCCACAATTTGTGGCCCGGTTTAACGGTTATTCAACAAACATAAGCGCGCCAGTATCGACATTGTCCCTCATGAACAAAGGGCAGTTCGCAGTCACATCGTGGATCTACATAGACGGGCAGACCGGGACTGAGCAGATGCCCGTATCTATTGGTGCGGACGTGTGCTACACTTCATACTACAGCGGGCCGGATGACACAGGCGTAATACTCATAGCTGCACCAGGCTATCCGGCAAGCGCGCCAAGTAACGCGCAGCCGGATTATTTCAAGGCTGCAGCATGCATATTCAACACCACATACGATGGGGCGCAGTGGGAATGGGTGACTGCAAATTTCACGCAAGGCGACTATAACAAATGGATTTTCGTCGCGACCACGTACAATGGAACCTACCTTGACCTGTATATAAATGGCAAGCTGGTGAATAGCACTGAGGCCCCAGGTACGCTCCTCCAGCCAGAAGGCTATATGTCGCTGGGAAACATGTACTCGCCTATATATTCAGGAAGCAGGTTCTGGTACAACGGCTCGCTGTCAAATGTCCAGATATACAACGAATCGATAAGCGCGCAGGGAGTGGAATACCTGTATAAAGGCGGCATTGGCGAGCCGCCCGAAGAGCTCAACAAGCTTGCGCTTTGGATTCCGCTCAACGGCAACGCCAACGATTATAGTGGCAACACATATGGAAACCAGTTCTACAATGGCAGCTACTACGGCTGGATAGACAACTATAGGTATACGTGACTGCATCGCGATATGCCTGCTGCAGGGTCATTTGGCTACAGCGTGACTCTTAGTTGCCCTAGGGCTGGAAACCAGTACGCTGTGCCCCGCAACGAACTCCAGGAAAGCACCGGGGTTTATTATGTACGACTTAGAGCCCTGCTGCATCGTATGTATGCCTACGTTCTCAAGGATTAGCATGTCGCCGCTGTCCATCCCCACGAGGTACGGCCCTTTGGCGTTGACTCCTCCGTACACATCAAACAGGCCAGCTATGTATTCTGCTGAATACTCATTGCGGTACTTGAACAGGCGGGTTTTCCTCTCTAGCGCGTCAATCATCAGCTTCTTAAGCTTGGAGTTGTAGAACTTTACCTGCGAAACGCCCTGCTCTTCGCTGATAAGTATCTTATTGGGCTCTATGCCGAACTCATCTATCGCTATCTTCACAAATTTCTCCACGACTCTCTCGTTGTGGCTGTTCATACCTATGTAATCCCTTATCGTGTGGCTGCATGCGCCCAGCGCATAGCTGACGTTCGGATTGAGGCCTAGTTTTTTGGACATCTATTAGTATTCACCAGCAAATGATTTATACTTGCACTGCAAAAGCA
>JAMCYB010000007.1 GCA_023474385.1 Candidatus Martarchaeota archaeon
GGTAACCGCACTGTACAAGGTCAGCATGAAAGCCGGCAGGGGCATAAACATGGTTCTGGGCCCGAACGGCGCCGGCAAAAGCACGCTTCTCAGATGCATAGCCGGCTTGTACAAGCCAGATGAAGGCAGCATAAGCGTTCTTGGCAGCAACCCCTATTATGACGATGCAGTAAGGAAGGGCGTATCGCTAATATCTGACAACTACGGCCTCTACGATTACCTGAGCGTTCTCGACAACCTCAAATTCTTCGGCAGGCTGTATGGCCTCAGTGACAGCGAGATAGGCTCTCACGCCGTGCGGCTGCTGAAGGAGTTCGACGCAAATGAATATGCAGGCAGGAAGGTTTACACGCTCAGCCGCGGCACAAAGCAGAAGGTTGCAATATGCAGGGCTATGCTCAGCAGTCCAGAGGTGATGCTTCTTGACGAACCTACTGCATTCCTCGATGCCGCCTCTGCAGAAGAGCTGCGTGGCATGCTGCGCAGGATGGCAAGCACCACTGCCATAATATACGTGACGCAGAAGATAGACGAGATAGAGCGAATGCAGGGCAGCATAACCGTCCTTAGGAAAGGCAGGATAGCCGGCAGCACGAGCCTGGAAAACATATACAAGAGCGTGTTCCCCGGTATGACGGTCAGGGTCAAGTTCGCGAAGCCTGTAAGCCAAGAACTGCTGTCAGGCATGAAGGGCATAAGGGCCGATTCCGCTAACGCGCAGAGCATAAGCATGAAGGTCAAGAGCTACAAGGACATAAATTCTACGCTCAAGCTGCTGATGGACAGGGGCGCAGCCATAATAAGCGTTTCATACGAAGAGCCTACTGTAGAGGATTTCATGAATGGTGGTCGCATTGGATAGCAGAAACGTGTTCGCAGTAGCAGCCAAGGACATAAAGGAAACATTCAGCAGCATATCGATATACGGCCCAATGATGGGCATACCCCTGTTCTTCTCCATAGTGCTCCCGATACTGACTATATACGTGACCATGTACGCTGCGCCATCCATAGCGGTCAAGCTTGCACTGCTCCCTGTAGCCAATCTGCCCGCAAACACCCTGAACAAGGTCTCATTCATGAGCTTCTTCTCACTAAATGTCCTGGGGCCGATATTCCTCACGATACCGATACTTACCGCAACGGTGATAGCAGCAGACAGCTTTTCCGGCGAGAAGGAGAGAAAGACATCAGAAGCCCTCCTTTCCACACCAATAAGCAAGTCCGAGCTGCTGACCGGGAAAATACTCGCGTCTCTGATACCTACTATACTTCTTACGGTGGGCGTGTTCGCAATATACGGCTCCATAATAGACATACTGTCGCACGGCTCGTTCGGCGTATACATACTGCCAAATGCCGAGTGGCTTCTCATGCTGGCATCATCGCCGTTCTTCGCCGCTGCGGCGATAGGCGTGGTAGTAATAATATCTGCGCATGTGCGCGGCGTGAAGGAGGCACAGCAGATAAGCTCTCTGCTTGTGCTCCCGGTAATACTGCTGCCATTCGCAGCAATAACGGGCTTCGCGGACATAAACGTATATTTCTTCGAGTACTTGATACTTGCTCTGGTGCTGATAGACATAGCTGTGATAGCGCTCAGCATCAGGAGCTTCAGGAAGGAAGCCATATTATGATTAGATGGCACATATGATGGTGAGATAATGAGATTCATGGCATGGCATGTGGACTATTTTAAGGCAGTACCAAAGGATGAGGGAAGATCGCCCCTGCTTGAGAAAGGCTCTCCGCTCGATGTGGGCGAATCGCTTCTTGTGTTCATAAGCTTTGAGAAGGGCGACATGGCGAAGCGCGTCGACATAATAGACAGGGCCGTGCTGGAGCTCTCAAGCATAACGGCGCAGATAAAGGTCTCGACCATAGTGTTGAACCCGTTTGCGCATCTCTTCGGCGAGCTTGCCAGCCCAAGCGATGCGAGCATGCTGCTAAACGACCTGTACAACAAGCTGAAGGACAGGGGATACATAGTCAACAAGCTGGCCTTCGGAATGTTCTACGAGATAGAGCTGAAGGCCAAAGGGCATAAGCTTGCCAGGATTTCCAGGTCCATAACCTGAAAGAATGCCAAAGCCTATTTTGTGAGCACTTTGCACCCATCCTTCTCTACGAGCATGGATACTTCAGCTTGCGACACCAGCCCCTTGCTCACCTCTATCAATGTCGGGTAAGGCTCCAGCGCGCCGCTCCTGACCAGCTCCTGTATCGCCGCATATAGGCCAAACTTTGAGGGTATTATATTGGACAGCCATCTCGCGGCAAACGGCTCTGATGGATATTTGCTGGATATTTCGGCAAGCACCTGCCTTGCCCCCTGCGACCTCACTCCTGTCTCTCCGTTGAAAGAGTATATCTCGCAAGTATCTCCTTCTGTTATCATTCCCTTGCCAGTGGTGGCGAACGGCTCTATAGCTATCACCTTGCCCTCCTCAAGCGCGTCATCGCTGCCGTTGTCATAATTCGGTATGAAAAGATCAGCATGCAGGTCATGCCTCCTTACTCCGTGTCCTCCCAAGTTCATTACCGGGCTGAAGCCCATGGATTTTATGGTCCTCTCTATCTCCTTTCCTATGTCCCGGACCTTTGCCCCGGCCTTGACCATGCTCACCGCATTTTCCAGAGCGCTCTTTGAAGCTTCTACGAGGTCCTGGTTCTCCCCTGAGAAATCGACCGTGAGCGCGCAATCGCCCAGAAGGCCGTCCCTGGCAGCGCCGAAGTCTATCTTCATTACGTCTTTCTCACCTATGGTCCTATCGTCCATGAGCGACGGCGTGTAATGCGCAGCCTCTACGTTAACCGACAGGTTTATCGGAAAAGCTATATCGAAGCCGCTGTCCCTGACGAACTTCTCCACGCCATCGGCCAGCTCTATCAGCTTCATTCCGGGCTTGGCCATTTCCTTTGCCTTGTTTATCGCCTTGAAAGAGAGCGCTCCTACTTCCTCTATGGTCTTGATGTCTTCATCGTTCAGCCTTTCTTCTTCTCCTTCCATTCTATCCCTTTTGATTTTTATTTCCCACGGCATTGCTGCAATCACAGTTTCTTCTGCTTGCCAAGGTTCTTCAGTTCATCCTCATTGTAGTTCAGCTCCTTAAGTATCTTCATCACTGCGGGCATCACCTGGCTATTGATGTAATAGTCAGCATCGTAATCCTTGGCCATCTCCTCCAGCTCTGCCTTGTCCGATACGGAGCCCCCGTGCGAAGTTATCACATAGCTTATCACCGCATGCTCGACCTCGTCCTTGCTCTTCACTCCGGCTTCGACGGCCTTCTTGGCAGCCGAAAGCTCCGGCGATTTCGAGTCGTACTTGTCTATGCCTTTCCTGAGCTGCGTGCTTATCGCAAGCTCGCTCAGCGGCACTGTGCCTGACCTCAGGCGCTGCACGACATCCTTCACTATATTGGCGGCTTTCTCGGCGCTGCCCTCCTTGAGTATAGTTTCGAGCACGCTCCTCTGTGTGTCCCTCGCGATCTTCGACCAGTCCCTCCTCACAAGCTCGAATCCCCTTATCTTTATCCTGCCTGATGTGCTCAGCATCGCGTATTTCTTCTTCGCGCCTGCGGGATCCTTTTCGTGTTTCTTGCCTACGAACACGGCCCTGACGAAAAAGTCTTCAAGCTCCAGCTCCATTGCTCCTGGAAGCGAGGCGTTGAACGCCTTCATGAAAGCCAATGCCTCCTCATCAGTCTTGTCGCCGAGCAGCACCACTATCGAATCCGTATCGCCGTATATGACTTTTAGGCCCGCCTTCTCCGCCTCCTCTATCGTCTTTGCTATGTACTGCCTGCCCCATGCCGTGACGCTGGACGCGCAGTCCCTCGAGTACCATCTCGACCTGGCGTAGCCAAGATACCCGTAGAACGAATTGGCCGTTATCTTAAGCGCCTGCGACCTTGACCCAAGAAAGATGTTGTTCGGGTCCTTCTTGTATGCCTTCTTCACTTCCTTCCTCTGGTTGATGAGCAGTTCGAGTATCATCGGGCTTATGCCTTTCCTATTCTTGTCAAACCTTGCGCCAGTGGGGGATTCGAAATAGTCCTTGCAATCGGCGCAAAGCGTAGAAGGGTCTATGTTGTGCGATATTATTATCGATGGATACAGACCACGGAAGTCGAATATGGCGAGGTGCTCATATATGCCTGGGTCTGGGGTCTTAACATACGCTCCTATTATTGGATTCTTCAGCCTGTCCTCTATCTCATACTCGGACGGTTTGTTCGGTATGACCTCATTGTAGCGCCTGGCGTAGCGCATGAGAAGGTATTCGACGAGCTGGCCCGTTGTGGAAACGGACACATCGCTCAGGACATTCCCTGTAGTCCTTGACAGCTCTATCATGATCGGTATGAATGTGTTGTAGACCTTCATGAGCGCATATGAATCGTTGAGGTTGTACTCTGCCAGCAGCTCAAGGTCTTCGTTGCCTCCGTCCCAGAGCTTCCATATGCTCTTCTTCTCCACGCTTATCTTCTTGTCTTCGGATATCGCTTCGTAGACATTTTTCAAGGTATAGCTGTTGAGCTTTAGAAGGTGCTCCGCCGCGCCTACCACAGATACGAACTTTATCACCAGGTACATATCGACATGCACCCTCCCCCCTATCTTTACCTTGTCAACGAGGCCGTGCCTCTCTATCCTGGTATCTCCATGGCCGCGGCTCAGATTGAAGTCAATGCCCAAAGCCTTCGCCCTTGCTATCATGTACCTTATGTCGAAATTCGCGGAATTGTACCCAGATATCACATCGATGTCCAGCTGGTTGACTATTTCCACGAACCGGCTTATCAGCGCGGTTTCGTCCTTCACAACCTCAACGAAAGGCCTATCTATCTTCTTGAATGTGATGACTCCCTCCCCTTCCTTTCCCCCGGATATGTACTTGTAGCTCAGCATTATGACTGGGTCGACATTCTCCCTGGGCACCTCGAGCGGGTTGTAGACCTCGATGTCGAACCAGAGAGTGTTGAGGCTGAGCTCGCCTATCTCGTTCAGGAAGCTCATGCCGTCAAGCTTGATATAGTCTGGCGTTTTGGAGGCCGAGAAGCGGTAAACATGCAGCGGCGTCACGTCCTTGTCTATGCCGTACCTCCTTGAGAAAGGTATGTCATACTCGTAGCATTTGCCATACCTCATCATGTAGCTGCTGAATTTCGGGATGTCGGATGGCGTTTCCATATACACCCTGAAAAGCCTAGTGGGCTTGCCTAAGAGGCTTTTCTCATCTTCCTCCACCTTCACGGGCGTTATCTTCCTTCCTCCATCGCTTGTGCCCATCCTGAGTATGCTGTCGCTATCCGCCTCGCCCGAAGGCACGAAATAGAAATAGGGCTTGAAATCATCATCTATCAGGTCGTAAGTCTTGCCATCCTGCCCTTTTACAGTTACCCTTATCACTACTTTCCCGTTTATCGCGGCGTAGTCTATGTCGAGTATTACTCCATCAATCGACATGCTGCCCTGCGGCTCGGCCTCTTTTTCTACGGTTGCAGCACTAGCGGGAGTCCTCGACATGAAACCTAATATATATCTCCATAAAAGATTAATATAGCTATTTATACCAGAAGGCTATCATCTTGATTGATAACTTAAATTTTCGGTGCGTCATATGATAAGTGCTATAGTTGCATCTTTGGACAAGGATAATCTGCTGATATCTCCTACTACTGCTGAAGACCTGGAGTCGTTGAAGGGCAGGCGCATAAGGTACGTAGATTCAAGCGACAGGATCTGGCCGGGCAAGATAGTCGGCATAGACGGCGAATTTCTTGTTGTGGTCTTCGACAAGTTTCCCAGCGGCCTTGGGCAAGGGCAGCTGATAGACATACTTGACGACAGCGAAGATATAAACTATCTGGAAAAGTGAATTGCGGCTGATTATTGCATCATTAAGGTTCACGGTGAGCTGACAAAATTTGCCGTGATAGTGCCGTTTGTGCTTACTGTCATGTTGGTATACTGGGACGCCGATGATAGGGTAATATTGCTTGTGCTCCAGCTGGAGAAGGCGTAGCCTGCCGGAGGCACGGCATATACCTGGTACTTGCCAGGCAGCTCTAGAACGCGCGTATTGTTTGGGTATATCACGCCATTGAGCGATATGTGCCCTGTGTTCGGGCTGTCATAGAGCGTGACGCTGTGTATATTTATGTCGGCGCTGAGGAAATCCTCCTCGGAAGTGCCTGTGGATTTGTATACTGCCGCGCTGCACGAGCTGATTGAGCCCGAGCTGCATATTCCATAGTTTATATCGAAAGAGTCGGTAAGCAGCGAGCCGAGCGGCGGAGCGGCGCTACCGCTTATTGCTGTCTTGCACAATATGAGCGAGCCCTGCGGCGCTATGGTCGGCGTGCAATTGCCCGTCCACGTATATGTACCGGAAATGCCCAGGTCTGTTGTCGTGGCGGCAAACGAATTGCCAGGCATGTATATCGGCGCGCCCAGGTTATTGCTGAAAAGCACTATGTACTCTATGGGGTGCGTGGATGCCGCAGCAGTCGCTATGGCTTCGGCGCATGGGAGCGCAGGCTCTATGTTGCATGACGATTGTATGTACGAAGAAGCGGGCTTGGAGAATGAGAGCACGAATATCATAGAAACGAACAGCGCTATTATGAGCATCGCCCACGAGTATGTTATGAGCATCTCTACTGCAGATTGCTGCTTCAAACGTGTCTGGCATGCGGGAGAATGCCGCAATCCATGCAATATCCGCTCCATATCACAACACTTTATTAACCTAATCAATCTTACACAATAATAATATTTGCTGTAGTATGCATATAGCATAATGCGTGCATGCATCCAATTTTAATCTCGTGCGGATATGGTCAAGATTAGCATTATAGTACCGGCCTTGAACGAAGGCAAGTACATAAAGAATACACTGGAGTCGCTCTCTAAGCAGAGCTTCAGCGACTTTGAAGTGATAGTGGTAGACGGGGGCAGCACTGACGGCACATGCAGAGTGGCGCAGAACTATGCAAGGATAGTCAAACAGTCAAAGAAGGGCATAAGCCTGGCGCGCAACACAGGCGCTGCGCACGCGAAAGGCGAAATACTGTTCTTCACCGATGCCGATACCGTAATAGGCAAAGACACATTGCGCAGCATCTACAACCTTTTCAGAGATAAGAGCGTAGCAGTCGCTACCGGCCCAATACTGCCTAAGGAAAAGGTAGGCTTAGCGGTCAGGATGCTTTATGCATTCAATTACAGGTCATTGGTGAAATTCTCAATGCTCATAGGCAAACCGTCATTCGTGGGCTCTAACATAGCAGTCAGGCGAAGCGCATTCGAGCGCATACACGGATTCAACGAGTCATACCACACATACGAAGACTGCGACATGACGATGCGTGCAGGCTGCAAAGGCCGGGCCGTATACAACGAAGAGATAAAAGTATACAGCAGCGCAAGAAGGATTGTTAAATGGGGCATTGCAAAGTACCTTGCTTTCACGATACCAAACATGCTGAATTTCTATTTCAGGGACAGCCCTTCTAAAAACTATGAGCCGATAAGGTAAAACCGCCATAAAAGGTTATTTATATTTTGCTGTCAAAAGTTTCTTTTAATAGGCAGAATCCAAATTCTACTAAGGTGTATAAAATGAAAATAAGTGAACTCAAAGCCGGAGCAAGCAACGTGACCATTCAGGCTAAAGTAGTAAAGAAAGATGACCCGAGGGAAGTAGTTACCAAATATGGCAAGAGGCTGAGCGTTGCAAACATAACGCTTGAGGACGATTCAGGCACAATACCCATGTCATTGTGGGGCAACGACATAAGCAAGGTCAGCGAAGGAGATACAATAGAGATAGTGAACGGGTACGTGAATGAATTCAGGGGTTCGCCGCAACTGTCCACAGGCAAGTTCGGCAAGATAAACGTGATAGAGAAGGGCAGCGGTTCTGAAGTGGAGCCCGGCGAGACAGAGGCGTACGATTCCGCGGAAGAGCTCCCTGGAGACTCAACGGAAGACGAATAAACTACCAGATCTTTTTAGGCAAGGCGGCTGGCCAAGTGCCAGTCGCTCTAAACCCTTTTCCTCAAATATGCCGCATGTTCAATGCAGTCATATATCTGACTCGTAGTTCTTGACGTATGGTTCTGTGCACACGCTGGCATTGTTGTTTATTGCATGGCATATCTGCGCGGTCATGACGTCCGCAGCGCCAACTATTCCCTGTGATATCTCAGTGCTCGGGTTCTTCAAATCACTAATTATAGTGCTCCAGTTATCGCCCCTGAGAATCAACGGCTCAGCCATCGCCCCTATCTCAACCGAGTAGTTGCCGTAATCCACCACAGGTATCGGGTAATTCGGCTTTCCCGTATATTCCTCTGAGTAGTAGACGACGACATTGTTATATTGGGACGGTACGGTCTGCAAGGGCTCATAATTGTTTATCGTGCTATTGAATATGTTCTTCGCTATCTCAAAATCCGTGAAGTTTATCACATTGCTGGAATAGTGCGAGTTGTAGAACGTGAATGTAGGCGTGTAGGGTGCATAATCGACTGCGCTAGACGTCATATAGTGCAGCTCTGTGAAGTTGCCGAAGCGCATCAGTGCCAATATTAGGCTCCATCTAGTGACAGCGCAGAAAGGGCAGTAGTCTGCGCCTACATAGAGCACCATCGGCTTTCCATTGGCGCCTACTAGCAACTTGTTGCTATTTGTAACGAACGGAAGCGCTCCCTTTGGCCCTACTGGCACCGTACCTATACCTATGTTATCCGCAAGAGAGGCATTCTGCGCTATGCCATAAAGCTGCGATAGCACCGCATTGCTGGTCATGACATTGTCATATCTGGCTAGCCAACTAAAGTTTTCTAAAGAATTGAAATAGTATGCAGTCGCAGCAAGAACAACTGCAGCCAATATTATCACAGCAAGGTATTTCGATCTCTTGTCCATCAAACCACAACTTTTTCAAAGTAGCTAAGCAATACTATATATTCGAAACAAAAGGGCTAAATACCATAGCTGATAAAGCTATACGTGATGGTTCTAAGCTACGATTAGTTATGGGGTTGTAGCGTAATTTGGCAGCGCAGCAGGCTCCAGATGTTTATT
>JAMCYB010000018.1 GCA_023474385.1 Candidatus Martarchaeota archaeon
GGGCCGAAATACGCGCTTTCTATTTGCCTATAGCCAATCTTGCCCTTCAGCATGAAATCGACGTACAATGCGGCACCGGCAGACAGCCCTCCGTCGCCCATCTGAGGGAAAATGAAAAGGTGCTTTACCTCGGGCATGTGCTCAATCATGCTGTTTGTTATGACGTTCGAGAAGAATCCCCCTGCTACTGCTATGTCATGCACTCCTGTTTCGTCCACCCACTGCGTGACCAGCTTCCTTACCTGTTCTTCGACGTGCTTCTGCACAGAGTATGCAAAAGACTCGCGGTCATTCTTGGAGAGTATGTGGTCCTTCATGTACTCTGCCAGCAATAGCTCGTTCCTTGTTCCGTGCCTAGAAACGAATTCCATGCGCTTGGTATCATAGCGGCATATCTCATCGAGCCCCTTTATCTCCTTGGGGTAGGAGTACGCCGCGAGGCTCATCAGCTTGCCCTCATCCTCGCTGTAGCGCATGTCGCAGGCGACCGTTGCGGCACCATAGAGGAGCCCAAGGCTGGTGCTCGCCTTGAAAGAGGCCAATCTCTCTATCTCGCCTCTGTTGCCTATGGATACGCTCCCGCTGAGCCCATCGCCTGCGCCGTCAAGCGTGATTATAAGCGCCTTCTTGAAGCCCGACGGGTAATAAGCCGAAGCGGCATGCGCGAGATGGTGTTCTACGACATACACCCTCTTTTCCGACAGCCCTTTCCTAATCCTGCCTAGCCTCTTGCTGGTAATAGTGCTGCTTATGGTGCTGCCTACTGCCCTCCAGAGGAATTTGGGGTTCTGGTTCTGCGACATCCTATATACAAGGTTGGAGAAGTGCATGTGAAGCCTTGACGGCTTGTCGAGCTCATGCCGCCAGAGCATCCTCCTCTTGATATCATGCTGCGGGAATATGCGCGAAACCAGCGCATTGCCCCCTATCCATCCAAGGGCTATTGCGTCTATCTCGCCATTGCGCTCCCTGTCCAGGTACCTTATGGAGTTCGACGGGAACCCTACCTCATTCTTGCGCTTTGTGAACCTCTCTTCGTTAACGGCGCCTATTATGCTGGCATCCTCTACAAGCGCACCGCCAGCATCATGTGAATCATTAATGCCAATGACTGCCATTCTCAAACACCACACGACTCGGAATCAATACTATTCAATTCTATAAATTTCAATACCACAGTATTTAGCATTATACCATGGCGAACGAGGCGTAATCGACAACGCTGCTGAAATCCCCGGTAGCTAAGCCGGAGTTGGAATAATCGAGGAGAACCCCCCTCTTGCAGCCCCTCTTTATTGCGTATTCCATTGCCACGGTTATCGGCCCATAGCCGCATGCGCTGCTTCCTATGCCTTCTACAAGCCTGTTGAATGCTGCATAATCAAGCGATTCAATCTTCCCGAAAAGAGCCCTGTCCTTTTTTTCCCCGGCTTTCACAGGTTCATAATGGTTGAAGTCAGACGAAGCTATCACTACGACGTTCCTGCCCAGCTTGTCTGCAGCATTCACTATCGCCGATGCAAGGTCGTCAGATGTTTCCAGGTCCTGGTAGCCCATGCATATGAAAGCGGCCTTCTTATCTATCCCCAGGTGCTGAAGGAACGGCAGCTGCACCTCTATGGAGTGCTCCTCTCCATGTGCACTCTCGTCAAATTCCGCATTAGAAGAAGATTCCACAATGGCCTTGGAGAGCTCCAGGTCGTTCCTGACTATGCCCAAAGGGGTTTCCCAATCAGCTGCAGAAACAGATACCTGCGTCCCAATCCCTGTATGGTTGGGACCAACCAGCACAATGCTGTCAATGTCCTTGATATGCGCATTCATAGACAATGCCTTGTACGTGTATGCTGCAGTCTTACCTGAATATTCGTAGCCTGCGTGCGGCGATACATATGCGCAGCCTTTTTCCATGCCTTCGGGTATCATGGCTTCATCTATCGCTCCGGATATGAAAGCATCGAGTTCCTTTGCGCTGCTGCTATAAAACTCTCCAGCGACAACGCTCCTGCGTAATGGCATATTTGAAGAACGCATCTAACCAATAAAAAGATATCTGGACAATAGGTAAATGGATGTTGCGGGTGTAAGGTTGGGCCTTGTCGTATACATGGATATGGATTCCTTTTTCGCTGCATGCGAGGAGCTTAGGCACCCGGAACTGAAGGGCAAGCCATTCGTGGTTGGAACGAGCTCTGATACAGATTCCAGGGGCGTGGTGCAGACCGCAAGCTACGAAGCCAGGAAGTACGGCATAAAGAGCGGCATGGGGCTGTTCATGGCGAAGAAGGCGTATCCCGAACTGGTTGTGCTCAAATCCGACGAGGTCTATTACGAAAGCACTTCGGACAAGATAATGGCAGTGCTCAATGGCTTCGGATTCCCTGTGGAGCAGAACAGCGTCGACGAGGCTGCAATAGACGTGGGCGATGTTGGATATGACCGGGCAATAGAAATAGGCAAGGAGATCAAGGGCAGGATAAAGGAAAAGATAGACTTGCCGTGCACGATAGGTGTGAGCTTTGGGAAGTATTTTGCCAAGATGATGTGCGACGCCTCTAAACCTGACGGCTTCGGCGTGCTGAGGGAATCTGAAATCCAAGGCTTCTTGCGAGGCAAGCCCATAGGTAAGCTGCCTGGAGTAGGCAAGAAGACAGAGGAGCGCCTGCTGGCGATGGGCATAAAGACCATAGACGATCTGGCGAATGCAAACCTGCAGTCGCTCATATCCAAGTTCGGCAGCGCTGCAATAGAGATGCACAATCTCGCAAGAGGCATAGACAAGAGCAGGATAGTACAGTACAACATAATCAAATCGATAGGCAGGGAAAGGACGCTAGACAGCGATACGAACGACATCTCTGTGCAGGAAAAGATGCTGCTAACTCTGTCTGAAGAAGTCAGCGAGGACGCTGCGGGCAAGGGCTACTGGTTCAAGGCGGTCGGGCTCAAGGTCAGGTACTCGGACTTCTCGCAGATAACAAGGAGCAGGCAGCTTAGTCACTATTCATCATCCAAAGAGGATATATACAGGATAGCGAAGGAACTGCTGAGGGGCACACAGGCTGATATAAGCGTGAGGAAGCTCGGGGTCAGAGTATTTATGCTCATAAAGAGGTCCGGCCAGGCTACCTTGTAATCGCAGCTGCTACTGCTTTGCCGAATCGCCCTTGTGCGACTCCGAATATTCTAGCTTCTGCAGGTATTCCCTTGCCTCGAGCGCCGCTTTCGCTCCGCTTCCAGCAGCTGTTATTGCCTGCCTGTACTTCTTGTCAGCAACGTCTCCTGCTACAAAAACGCCATCTATGTCCGTCTTGACTTCGTCCCTGGTTATTATGTAGCCCTGGTCGTCGAGTGCGAGGCTGCCCGCCAGGTATTTAGTATTCGGCTGATAGCCTATCGCTACAAACACGCCATCGATGTTCATCTGCTGCGTTTCTCCTGTCTTGAGGTTCTTTATCTTTATGCTTGTAACCTTGGAGTCTCCAAGCACCTCGTCTATGGCGGAATCCCATATGACCTTTATCTTCGGGTTCGATAATGCGCGCTCCTGCATTATCTTGCTCGCCCTGAAGGCGTCGCGCCTATGGATTATTGTAACACTATTGGTGAACTTTGTAAGGAATATCGAGTCTTCCATCGCAGTGTCGCCGCCTCCTACCACTACTACGTTCTTATTCTTGAAAAAGGGCGCGTCGCACGTTGCGCAGCTGCTTACACCCTTGCCTATAAACCTCTGTTCCGACGGTATGCCGAGCCATTTTGCCGAAGCGCCCGTGGCTACTATCACGCTCTTGGCCTGGTACTCCGCAGACGACGTCTTGACCTTGAAAGGCTTCGAGCTAAGATCTACAGACATTACGTCCTCAGCTACAAACCTAGAGCCGAATTTTTCAGCCTGCTTTCTCATCAAGTCGACCAGCTCAGACCCATATACTCCATCGGGAAAAGCTGGAAAGTTCTCAACCGTTGTAGTGAGAAGAAGCTGCCCTCCAGCGTTGACCCCCGTTATTACCAGGGGCTTGAAATCCTCCCTTGCTGTGTACAGCGCAGCAGTAAGGCCTGCAGGCCCCGAGCCTATTATTATTAAGTCTTCTACCATTTCAACCACTTAAAAGCAGATATAGTTAAAATATGCACCTCAAGATATTTAAATATTCGATGGGATAATGCTGCGGTGACCTTCACGATTAATGCCAATGGCTATTCCATATCACTGGATTCGAGGGAGCAAGGTGCCGACATAGATTTCATATCGCACGCACATACCGACCACATAGGCGCAGCGCGCTCATCATCAAGCGTGCTCTCGAGCTACGAGACTTCTTATCTGATAGAGAAGACATATGGGATAAAGGTCAGGAGATGCAAAGGGGCCTTGGAAGGTGTCAAGCTCCTCGATGCGGGGCACATGCTGGGGTCGAGCCAGCTGAGCGTTACAGATTATGATTCGGGGAACAAGACCGTATACACGGGCGATTACCTGCTCCAGAGGTCGCGCGTTGCTAACCCAATAACAATAGAGGAGGCCGACACAATTATAATTGATTCTACCTATCCCGATCCGAAGATAGAGTTTGAGGATAGGGAAGAGGTGGAGCGCAGCATACAGCTATGGGTGAAGACAAAGCAGAGATACGGCACCGTGCTTTTTGGGGCTTATACCCTAGGCAAATCGCAGGAGCTGGTCGCAATACTGAATGATGCAGGGATAGAGCCGGTGATGAGCAAGAAACTGGCTGCAGCTACAGATACATACAACGAGCTCGGCATGCGGCTGAAGTACCAAAGCGCATACTCTGAATCATCTGGCTTTCCATATGCAGGTAAGAACACCGTTGGCATAGTGGAAAACAACTCGCTAGATAAAGTAGCCATTATGCTCAACCAATTGGATGGCAGGAGAGTCTACACTGCCGTGGCTACCGGCTTCGCTGCAATATTCAAATTCAAAACCGATGTCCAGTTCCCATTAAGTGACCATGCTGACTTCCGGCAGTGCCTGGATTATATCGAGCAGTCAAATGCAAAAAGGGTGCTTACTAGGGGAAGCGGCGCGAAAGCACTGGCGGGCAGCCTCAGCCGCAAGGGCCATGCAGCGGAGGTATACGGTGCGCAAATAGAGGCAGAGCAACGGCTCTAATGCATTGGGCAAATACAGTTCAATATTCTCCCTTTACTATCAAGTTCTCGTAGAGCTTGTCCAGCTTCCTTATCTTGCCGTTCTCTATCTCCTGCAGCGCCCTAAACGAGCCTTTTATTGCACTGTGATTGTATTCGTTCAGCAGTATGTAGTATATTGTGTTAAGCTCAGTGGAAATATTCAGGGCATACATTATTGCCGCGCCCATATCATTCCCATCAAGGATTTCATGCCCTCTGTTGAGCAGGTGTTCGAACAGGCTGTTCTCAAATTTGCTGCTAGATTCATAGTCCTTATCGAAATTTGCCATATCGACAGCCTTGAGATCCTCTACTATCTGCTTTTCCTTCTCCGCTGCCGCGATCAGTCCTCCGACAATCTCCTTCACGTTGTTGTATGTGGATTTCTGCTGCATAATGCTATAGTCTGCAATTGCGTTGTCCAGGAGCGTTTCTATCTTAGATAGCAGAATATTCCTTATCTCTAGCGGGTCCTTGTCAGACCTTATGTGATTGCTCTCAAAATCCCTTGTTCTAGTCACCATCCAATCTCACCTGCTGAATTGCCCCCTAGGTAATACTTAACCGTTTGCCCAAGCTACGGCAAGGTGCGTTGCGGCATGCGCAACCCGATAATTTCATAGGTACTGCTGCAGCTTCTTCTCGGCAAAGTCCCAGTTGACTATGTTCCACCAATTGCCCACATAGTCTGCGCGCTTGTTCTTATACTGCAGGTAGTAGGCATGTTCGAACTCGTCCAATATAAGGATGACCGGCATCTCTGCCAGGTGGTTCATGAAGTGGTTCTCCACAGTCATTATCTGCAAGTTGTCCGTCTCCTTGTCATAGTTCAGCACCGCCCAGCCCGTTCCTGGGTTTGAATTCGCTGCCTCTGTAAACAGCTTTTTGAACTTGTCAAAATTGCCATATTGCTTGTTTATCTTATCGCCGAGAACACCGCCGGGACTGCCCCCTCCCTTGCCCGATGGCGCCATATTGTCCCAATATAGGGTGTGCAGCTTGTCGCCGCTTATGTTGAACGTCAGCAGGCGTATCAGTCCGTGCAGGTCGTAGCTAGTTATATCCCCTTTTATTATGCCGTTGTACCTGTCTAGCAGCGTATTAGCCGTATTCACATATCCCTTGTGGTGGCCGTTGTAGTGCACATCCACTATGTCCTTGCTTATGTACGGCTCGAGGCCATCAATCTTATATGGTAGCTGCGGCAGCTCGTATTTTCTCAAACCTTGTATATCCGTTGCCATTAATCTCACCTACGCCGATTTCTCGCCGCACGCTTTTATATATTACCGAAACACGTTTTTATGGAAGTATAAAATTTGATAGTAACTGGGGAAATTGGCGCTTCTGCATGCCTTGCATGTCAATGCTCCATGCACATATCGGCAAAGACCTTTGCGTCAAGCAGTATGTCCGATAGCAGCGCATACTCATTAGGCTGGTGCGCAATGTCAAATTTCTTGCTCCATACCACTGCAGGCATGCCTTTCTTCCTGAAGAAAGCTGCGCATGTTCCTCCTCCTATGCCGACCATTCTGGGCTCGATACCCACAATCGCCTTTACGCTTCTTGCGGTCAGCTTTGCTATCTCGGAATCTGCTGGCGTAGGTTCAGCGGCATCCTCCCTGTTGAATGCCTCTATATCTATCCTTGCATTCGCGAAGTCCTTCGATGCTGCAAGCTTCTTGAGGTCTTCGAGAACCAAATCCAGGCTGTACTCCGGCAGCACCCGGCAGTCTATGTAGCTGACATCCAGCCCGGGTATTATGTTCACGCTGTCTGTGTTCTTCTCGTGCTTAGTCATCTCGAATGTGGATGCGTCCGGCTGGAATAGCGGATTCCTAGCAGCATATTTTTCATGCAGCAAGCGGTCCGCAGCGCCTACGAATTCTATAGCCTTTCTGTATGCATTGACCCCCATCTTAGGTGTGCTTGCGTGCACCTGCTTTCCATGTACGCTGACCTTGACCCAGAGTATTCCTTTCTCCGCCACTTCTATCTCGTCTCCTCTATTATTGCCGCCATCCGGTACAATGAACATGTCATCCTTCTTGAATATGCCCTCTTCAATGAGCTTCTCTATGCCGAACCTGCTACCTAGCTCCTCATCCGCTACAAGAGCAAGCCCGTAGTTGTATTTCAGTTTTGCTTTGCTCTCCTTCAATACCTTCAAGGCGTAAATCCCAGACAGTACATCCTGGCCGTCATCGTTTATGCCTCTGCCATAAAGCTTGTCGCCTTCTACATACAGCGTGAATGGGTCATGGGTCCATAAGCTGAGATCGCCCTCAGATACGGTATCCATGTGCGATACGATCCAGAGCGTGCGTTCGTTATTGCCGAACACTACAGCTAGGTTTGGCCTCATAACGCCCCTGCCATCCTTGTAGTCATATCTTTCAACCTTGAAACCCATGCCAGAGAGCAAGCCGCTCAAGTAATCCGCACGTTTCGACTCGCCTTCCCCGCCGCTTTCAGGGGATATTGCCTTTATGGATATCATGGCCTTTGCTGTTTTGAGTATTTCTTCCTTATAGCTGTCGATCATTTCAAGCGCATTAGTTTGCATAGTACCACAACAGGAATTATATAGACAGGTATATAACAATTCTGTGCAGTTGCTTGCACTATGAAGGAAAAGCATGTGCTGCCCATGGAATGGGCCTGGAGAGATTTGAACTCTCGACCTCTCGGTTATCAGCCGAGCGCTCCAACCAGGCTAAGCTACAAGCCCATACGCTATAGCACATTTGCCAATAGACCATTACTATTCCAAGTAAAGAATAAAAATAGTTTGCCTAGTGCGTTGGCGGGCAGGACTATCTCCTAAGCATCTCTGCGATTATGGGATTGCCCAGTTCATGTGTAGCGAGCCTGAGCTCTGCACCTTCCAGCGCCGTTTCATATCTTGTCGCATCTTCTACAGAAACGGCTTCTATGACATAGCAGAAAAAGCCTTTTGAAATGGACTCTGTCGTGCTCGCCCTTCTGCGCAATATGCGGAACTTTTCCTCGAACTCTATTTCGTGCATCAGCTCGAATTTATCGAAGAATGAACTCGCATATAAGGCTAGCATATTTGCACGCTTTTCTCCGTATATATCATTTTTCAGTTCTCCAAGTCCGTCTTTACTAATGGCCTTTAGCAATGCGCCAGGCGCCTTGCGCAACGCGTTGTGCTTTACAACTTCGAACCTTGCTACTGCCCTGTACTGGTTTTTGTACGAGTTGGTTAAGTAGTCTAGCTCATTTATCAGCGAGTCCATGGTGTTTATCCATATATGGGTTGCCAATTTTCCAATATACGGGCGCTTTTTCAGATCTGGCATATCTAATGGCTGGTTGCTACCCTGCGCCTCCAAATGCCCTTTATACATAAATATCACTTCGGTATACTATA
>JAMCYB010000015.1 GCA_023474385.1 Candidatus Martarchaeota archaeon
GCAGCATACTGCGGCAGCTCGCCGTTGCACTCGCCCTCTATGGATATGAAGTTTGTTGTGCCTGCTCCTTCTGGCCTCACCACCTGGCATGAGCCTGGCGAAGCTTTGGGGGCGAATGTCATGGGATTGAACACGCCCAATTCGAAAAGTGCCGCAAGAACCACGGCAATGATTAGGATAGCCCAGCCGTATGTCATCAAGTACTCCATTGCGCTCTGCGATGCAAACCTCTGATGAAACTCTCTCTGAGAGTTTCCCTTGCGAAAAGCCTTCATGTGCCTCATAGTAGGTTATCAAAAAAAGGCATAAAAAGGCTTTGAGCAACGGTCAGGTTATGGTTAGGTTCTCAAGTATTCCGGGCTGCTGGTTGGGGGTGCTAGAAAGCCTGAAGTCTCCCGCCACCATGTATTCGTGCTCCTGGACTTCTGTGACTACCAGCCTTACCCTCACAGTCTTTCCATATAGAGTAGTTAGAGGTATCGTTGCGTTGCGCAGCATAAAGGTCTGTGCGCTGCTGTTTGATATCCTGTACGTATTGAAATATGCTTTTATTGCTGGAGTATTGTTGCGCAATATCTCCACGTATATGTATGGGCTGTAATAGCTTATTATCTGGAAATTCAGGAACGGCTGGGTAACTGTGAACTGCGATGACGTCAGGTTGCCGACTCCCTGCGTCGTTATGTTGCAGTAATAGGTTGATGCATAGTATGTAGCGTTGTAGCCACTCCATGGAGTTCTCTCAGGATAGCACGAATTGGCATTTGCGGCAGGCAGGTCGAGGGGCTTCTTCTTGAAAGCCAAGCCGGTAGCGTTCCATCCAGTGAAGCTGCCGGTGGAAAAGTTGCCATTGAAGACGTTTGTATACACGGAGTTGTTATGCGGCTGCAGCGATGTGTTCAGTGCAGCTACGAAGAAATAACACGGCGAGCTGCCGTTTGATGGAACCGATGGAGCTGGGCCGGTTTGCATGGTCAGCGAATATTTGCCTGCAGAAAGGTTGTAGTCTTTGTATAGGATTGGGCACGTATTGGTAAAGCTCCTGTTAACTATTGTGCTGTTATTGGCATTGACCAGATTAACATGCACGTATGAACTGTTTATACTTGATACCCATAGCCCGAGCTCTCCGCCCCCCCATGAACATTTTACGGTCTGCGTAGTATTGAAGTTTGATGAGTATAAGTAGGCAACGGTGGCGCAGGATAGGTATGTCTTATTTGTATAGTTCTTTGACGTGCTGTTGGTAGTATTAACCGGGATGGTGGTTGTCGTAGTGGTTTTGTTGGCTATCCTGGCTATAGTGGTAGTCGCATGCCCTACCTGGGGTATTCTAAACCCTGTCGAGAGGTACCACAGCAGTATGATTATGGCAATTACTATTATGTAAGCCACCAAGCCTTTGTGCATGCATATCCACGCTAATATTGCAAAAGGCATAAATTTATACTTTGCCTTATTACTTCACGGATCGACTGTACAGGTTGCACTGCCGTAATGTGCATCGCTGCTATGGGGCCGCGGCAACAGCTACGTGGACAGATGCTGCTGCGCATTTCGCTTGCAGCTATGCATTCATGATTGTGATATACATGGGGGATAAGACAAGGATATTGGGCGTGGCTGGAAGCTTAAGGAAGGATTCTTATAATAGGGCGCTGCTTGGGGCGATTGCCGGCATTGCCCCAGATGGCATAGAGGTGGAGATTTACGAGCTCAACGATATACCGCTGTACAACCAGGATATTGATACGCCTGAGAGCATGCCTGAAAGCGTAAGGGATTTCAAGAGAAGGATAAAGGAAGCGGATGCAATACTGTTTGTGACGCCGGAGTACAACAGGTCAATACCCGGCGTATTGAAGAATGCAATAGACTGGGCGTCTAGGCCGTATAATGACAACTCTTTTGACGACAAGCCGGTTGCCACAATAGGGGCTACGGATGGTATGCTCGGCACAGCTGTAGTACAATATCATCTGCGCGAGGTATTCTCCTTCCTGAACGCGCACCCGATGGAAAGGCCCCAGCTCTTTATATCAGGGATAAGCAAGAAGCTTGCAGGAGGAAAAGTCCAGGACGAGGAGCTGAAGAGGCTGCTGCTCCTGTTTATAAACAATCTTGCTCTGTGGGCGGCAAGGATTAACAATGGCAAGGCATAAATTGCTTAGGTGCAAAAAAATATGGTTGCAGGTGCACTGATGGATTACAAGGAGATAGATACAGATGTACTCGTATTGGGTGCTGGCGGAGGGGGACTGAGGGCTGCGATAGAAGCGCTGTCAAAAGGCGCAACAGTAGCAGTTGTATCAAAATCGCTCTTGGGGAAGGCCCACACGGTTATGGCTGAGGGCGGCATCGCGGCTGCAGTCGGCAATGTCGATTCGAAGGACAGCTGGGAGGTGCATTTCTCCGATACTATAGTTGAAGGGGCGTATGTAGGCAACTGGCGCATGGCCGAGATACTTGCCAAGGAAGCGCCAGAACGGGTCTATGAACTTGAAAGGTACGGAGCGCTTTTTGACAGGACACCGGATGGCAAGATAATGCAGAGGGCCTTTGGTGCGCACACATATAGGAGGCTGTGCCACGTTGGCGACAAGACAGGCCTTGAGCTGATACGCACGCTCGAAGACAAAATACTGCACACAGAAGGCGCGCAGATACTTGACGAAACCTTTATAACCAAGCTGTTCTCAGACGGCAGGCGCGTTATCGGCGCCATTGGATTCAGCATGCGCACCGGTGAAATAATAGTATTCAACGCCAAATCCGTTATAGTGGCAAGCGGAGGATTGGGCAGGCTTTACAAGGTCACATCAAACTCATGGGAAAGCACAGGGGATGGCATAGCGCTTGCGTTTAGGATAGGCGCAGTGCTTAGGGACATGGAAATGATACAGTTCCACCCAACAGGCATGGTGTGGCCGCCAGGAGTAAAGGGGCTTTTGGTTACCGAAGGCGTTAGGGGCGAGGGAGGAATCTTGCTCAACGCGAAGGGGGAGCGCTTCATGCTTAGGTATTCCCCAGAGAAGAAGGAACTCGATGCTAGGGATGTTGTTGCAAGGGCGATATATAACGAGATAGAGACAGGCAACGGCACCGAGCACAAAGCGGTATATTTGGATATCACGAGCAAAGGCCCAGCCTTCATAAGGAAGAAGCTTCCTGCGATGTACGAGCAGTTCAAGGAGTTTGCAGGAGTTGACATCACCAAGGAAAAGATGGAGGTTGCACCGACTGTCCACTACTTCATGGGAGGGATAGAGGTGGAGGCGGAGACATGCAGGACTAACATACCCGGATTGTATTCATGCGGCGAGGCTGCAGGAGGGCTGCACGGAGCAAACAGGCTAGGCGGCAATTCCCTTGCGGACATACTGGTCTTCGGGAGGCGCGCGGGGTCTGATTCTGCCGGGTATTCCAAAGGCGTTCAGCTTGAGAGAGTCAGCAAGGCAGAAATAGAGGACGAGATTGGGAGGATGAACTCCTATCTGAAGGATGGAGCTGAAAGCCCGTACCCGTTAGTAGAGGAACTCAGGATTACCATGTCTGAAAAGGTGGGGATAATACGCAATGAAAAGGACTTGAACGAAGCCCTGAACAGGATAAGGGGGCTGAAAGAGAGGAGCAAGGGGATAGGGGTCGCAGGAGGCATAAAATTCAACCAGGGCTTCATGACATGCTTCGAACTGGACAACATGCTGGCACTCGCAGAATGCGTAGTGATGAGCGCCTTGGAGAGGAAGGAGAGCAGAGGCGCGCATACGCGCAGCGATTACCCAAAGAAGGACAGAAGCTACAAGCTCAACATACTGTGCAGATTTGAAGATGGAAAGGCTGTGCTCAGCAGGAAACCAATACCAGATATGCCGGACAACCTTGCAAGAATAGTCAAAGAGGAGGTATATTGATGCCAGATGATAGGGACGGCGCAAAAGGTCAGAAGGATGCCAATGCGGTCAAGAACGTCAAAATAAGCGTGTATAGGCACGATCCTGCGGTGAGCAAGAGCGGGACTTATCAGGATTTTGAGGTGCCAACGCATGAAGGCATGGTGGTGCTTGACGCCATAAATTATATAGTGAACAATTATGATACAACGCTTGCGGTTAGATGGAACTGCAAAGCTGCAAGGTGCGGATCGTGCGCCGCCGAGATAAATGGAGTGCCCAAGCTCATGTGCAAGACTAGGCTCGAGACACTGCCGGACAAAGTGGTTGTGGCCCCTATGCGGGCGTTCCCGCTCGTCAAGGATCTCGTCACCGACGTTTCTGAGAATTACGAGATAGAGAAGCGCATGCTGCCCTTCTCGCCCAAGAAGAACCAGAAGGAACCGTGGATAATAGACGAGATGGATGTGGGCAGGTCGCAGGAGTTCAGAAAATGCATCGAATGCTTCCTCTGCATGGACGTGTGCCATGTGGTGCGCAGCCACAATACTGAGTACATAGGCCCGAGGCACGTTGTCAAAGCCGCCTCGCTGGATATGCACCCGATGGATTCCATAGACCGTTCCAGAACGTTGGCGAAACAGCAGGGATTGGGATACTGCAATGTAACGAAATGCTGCCAGGAGGTTTGTCCGGAGCACATACGCATAACTGACAACGCAATAATACCGGAGAAGGAGAGATCGGTGGACAATTTCTACGATCCGGTCATGGGCCTCGTTGCAAGGCTCAGGGGGAAGGATAAAGGCACTGACAATAGTGCAATAGAGAGGGATTGATGCATGGAAGCTAACCTGAATGGTATCGGCAACAGGCTCTACAAGTACATACCTGGCGAATTCTTCGAGAGCAACGCCAGGCTGTATTCATTCATGGTACTGCTCGCAGTAGCGATAGCTGGGCTTGTGATCTTCCCAGTTGCTGAGTTCAAGGGCTATATAGACCCGTTCTATTCGCCGACAATACTTGTCTTGCCTTTTGTGGGCCTTTACAGGCTTACGTGCTATGCGTATAGGAAGGATTACAACAGGCATGTGTTCAAGCATCCGCTCGTATGCACAGCATATGGCAGGCTGGACGACAGCACGAGGAAGTACACTGGCGAGACGAGCATGTTCATGAAGGCAGAGAATCTTCACAGATATTTCCTATATGTTGCGATAGCGATACTGCCTTTCTTCTATTACGACTTCTACATATCGCTGTTCTATGCAGGGTATTTCATACTCAGGCTAGGCAGCGTGATACTGCTCCTCAACGCGCTTTTCATAACGATGTATGTACTCTCGTGCCATTCGTTCAGGAGCCTTATAGGCGGGAGGAAGGACTGCTATAGCTGCATGGCAGGAGGCAAGGGCGTCAATAAAGTGTACAGGGCGCAATCGAGGCTCAATTCCCACCATGAGGCGATAGCGTGGCTGAGCCTAATATTCATAATATTTGTAGACCTTTATCTGAGAGGACTGGCTGCAGGGTTGCCAATAGACAAGATTCTGATACATTAGGTGATATGGTGAAGAGAATTTTACCGACAAGGTTCAGGTATCCGCTGTTCTTCGCTGCGGTAATGATAATGTTCGTAGCAGGATTGGCTGAAAAATACCTCAATCTTGGCATTGGGCTCACAGAAGTTTCGGTTGCCCTGGGATTCATTCTGCTTGTGGTATCTATAGCGGTATGATGCCCATAATGCGCATATGGTGAGGTGCCGGGGGCATTGATGCGCAGTTCATTTTATAAATGTTGTTTGCGTAGTTGAACTATGAAACCCCGATACAGACGAGAGAAGGATGCCCTAGGGCTCGTAAACGTGCCTTACGATTCCTATTACGGATCCGAAACCGCTAGGGCAATATCAAACTTCAAGATATCGGGGCTCACAGTGCCGATGGATTTCATAGTAGCGTACGCGCAGCTGAAGAAAGCAGCGGCCATGGCAAACGCGCGGCTAGGCAAGCTTGATGCAGGTATTGCAAAGGCCATCGGGAAGGCTGCAGATGAAATTGTCGGTAGAAAGCTCGACAGGTACTTCGTTCTTGACATGCTGCAGGCTGGAGCGGGCACTAGCACCAATATGAACCTGAACGAGGTCATAGCCAACAGGGCACTTGAATTGATTGGCAGGAAGAAAGGCGAGTACAAGCACATACATCCCAATGACCATGTGAATATGTCGCAGTCAACCAATGACACTTTTCATGTAGCTACGCATGTAGCAGCGACGAAACTCATGAGCGGTTCGCTTGTTCCTGCGCTCATGCAGATGGAAAAGATTTTCAACGCAAAGTCCCGGGAGTTCTCAAAGACGGTAAAGATAGGAAGGACACACCTGCAGGACGCTGTTCCCATAACCCTCGGGGACGAATTCAGGGGATATTCGGGTCAGGTGGGAAAATGCATAGATTATATATATTACGCGCTCTCGCTTTTGAAGCACATACCTATCGGAGGCACAGCAGTTGGAACAGGCATAAACGTGCCTGCCGGATATCCTAGGCTGGCTGCCAGGATGCTTTCCGACATTACGGGCATCAGGTTCATTGCGGAAACCAACCTGTTTGCTGGAATGCAAAACATTGAGGAGGAGCTTATGCTTTCCGGGGCATTGCGCGCATGCGCCGTTACGCTCAACAGGATAGCGAACGACTTTAGGCTGATGGGCTCGGGCCCCAGGGCCGGGCTGGGAGAGCTAATACTGCCTTCTGTGCAGCCCGGCTCTTCGATAATGCCCGGCAAGGTGAACCCGAGCATGGCTGAGATGCTGAACATGGCATGCTTCCAGGTGATGGGCAACTGCACCACCATAGATGAAGCGGCAAATGCGGGCCAGCTAGAGCTCAACGTGTTCATGCCTATAGCTGCATTCAACATTGTCTTTGCAATAAAGGTGCTGTCAAGCGCGGTAGATGCGTTCAACGACAAGTGCCTCAGGGGGGTGTCTGCCAATGAAGCAAGGATAGGCAAGACGCTTGAGGAAAACCTGTCCCTGGCTACGGCTTTGACCCCCTACATTGGCTACGCAAAGGCTGCGGAGATAGCCAATGAGGCAGCCTCTACAGGCAAGACGATAATGCAGGTGTGCCTGGAGCGCAGGGTGCTCGACAAAGACAAGCTCGAGAAGGTGCTCGACTCCAGGAACCTGGTATAGAATCTGGTTGGGATGGACACGAAAGAGAGGGACAGCTATCTGCTGGGCCTTTACAGGGAAGAAGTGCTGCACAAGAGGGTATACAGGAAGCTGGCATACGTAGAGAGGGATAAGAGGCTCAAGGCAGTGCTTAGCGAGCTGTCGGGCGTCGAATCCTACCATGCAACCCTGTGGTCGCAGCTGGTGGACGTGAAAGGATCCAATGTTTCAAAGCTAAAGCTGCAGTTCACCTTCTTCATGCTGGGCTTGCTGAGGAGGCTGTTCGGCCTCTCCGTGGCCATAAAGGCGATAGAGCACAGGGAGATGGAGCTCTACGAAAAGATAGGCTCCGCTGCCAACCTCTTTAGGGGGGACGCGAAGAGGAGAGGGATAATATCCAGGATAAAGGCCGACGAGCAGAAGAGGGAGATACCGCTCCAGAAGAGGATAAGCGAGTACAGCAAGGTCATAGAAAATATAAGGGATATAACATTCGGCATGAATGACGGCCTGGTAGAGGTGCTTGCCGCTACGGTTGGATTGGGCGCGGCACTGCAAACGCCGATACTGGTGGCCATAGGCGGCCTTATAGTCGCGGTATCAGGCACATTGTCCATGGCAGGAGGGGCGTATATATCGACGCAGTACGAAAGCGGCGTGAGGTCTAAGCACAGGAACATGCATTCATCGCCGATAGGATCTGCTTTCTATGTTGGCCTGCCTTATATATTCGGCGCAGCGTTCCCGCTCGCGCCATTCGTGCTCGGATTCGGGGGAGTTGCAGGCATAGCCTACTCTATGGTACTCACAGCCATAGTGCTTGCAATAGTTGCGGCGCTGATAGCAGTTGTAACGAACAAGAGCGTAAGCCGGAGGGTTGCAACCACCCTTGCAATATCGCTCGGGGCAGCAGTAGTGACTATACTCCTTGGAGCGTATGTGAGGCACGTGCTGCATATAGGCGTCTGATGGCTCCCATGTGCAAAGCCGATATGCGCGTTACCTTATTACTACCCTATCGGCTACGCTGACTACCCTATCAACGTCATATGATATCACAGTGCCGTAGTTGGTCTTTACGAATATCCGGCTCTTCGCGGGCTGCACCTTCACGACCTTGCCTATGTATGCTCCGATGTCGTTTATGACATGCTTGTTCTTCATCCTGGCGCGGCGTATGGCGTCGCCCTTGAGCCTGCTGCTGAACAGCGAAACGCCGTAGCCGGCGAGTATCCCAACAAGGCTGTAAACGAGGAGCTGCCAAAAGTATATCTGCCCTATGAACCATGCGGACATTATGTACAGCAGCGCTATGCCTATTATGCCATAGCCCATGTACGTGCCCTGCTTTATCGCCTTGTATACCATGCGCTTGTTCTCCAGGTCCAGGATCCTTCCTACAACATAGAGCAGCAGGCTTATCGGGAATATTATCAGGAACCCTTCTATGGTAT